>JADJFV010000009.1 GCA_016708435.1 Leptospiraceae bacterium
CCGAGAGGAAAAAGTCCTTTTCGATTTTTAGTTTTTAAGTTAAAACCAGGATGAACTTTGCTGAATGTAAAAATAAATTTCATTCTTTCGACTCCAGAACCGGCTAATGGCTTAAATGCAGAAGTCAAAGGTGATTTTCGATAAAATCTGTCATTCTCTCTTTAGAAATTTTTATTCGATAGTCTAAACTCGGCAACTTTGCCTATGAGTTCCGTGACTTTCTTAATCTTTCAGTGGAAGCCAACTTTAAAAAATGACTCATACGAGGATGCTTATAAAGAACAGGACCTCTCTTTTGATGGTAATTGTATATTCTTCTCCACGAGGATCTTTCTTGAAGAGTAAAGGATAAATGGTCTTCTGAAATAGCGGAACATTTTGTAGAGTATCTGACCAGTATTCCCACGCAATGGAAAAATAAGATACACGATCTGTTTCGTTCCCTATGAACAAACTTCTGCCCAATCTCAGGAGGATATTCAATTTCTGAAATTTTCTGCTGGATAAAGGGAGCTATCAGTTGATTGTAAAATGCGAGTAGTCAACTAGGCAAAGAATAAATAATATTCCTAGAAGCCCAGAAAGAACTATCCTGTATAATGATTGCGATCCAGAGAGGAACCCCTTACCCTTTTATATCCACCATTTGACCTGGTGTGTAAATGCGTGGTGTTCATGAGCATAGAAAGTAAATCCTTCATTTCCTCAGGACTGATGACTGACTCATTCTTTCTTCTAAAGTAACTTCTTTAGGTTTTAATACTCCAGAACATATTCATCTCTTTTATTTCGCGAGGTCCTTCTATTGGATTTGCGGCAGGCTTTGGAACTTCAATTGCTTCTTGCTCCGATATTTCAGCTCGAGCTTGATTGACAAGTCCTTGCAAGTCCTCTTGCAGAGAACTATAAAGATAAGTATTTAAGTTATTGTTTACGTTTGCGATTGTCATCCTAAATTCTTCCTCTACAGAATCTCCTAATTAGAAATGGAATTTAGAAGAAAACGAAACTACTGGCTAATCTACTGCTGATAGCGAGTGGTAATAAGTCACCAATTCTGCGCTCTTCTTTCTCAGCTTTCACTCAGAAAGGATCAAATTATCAATCAAGCCTTTTTCCATTCGGAATACTTAACTGTTCCATTTACTTCTTTCGTCTCGTTGCTGTCTAATTCTTCTGGGATAATATTACCACAAAGATGGTCTAACTTTTCTATCTTTGCAGTGATTCTCTCAATAAGCGACATAAACTTACTTTTTTCTGTTCCATAATTTCTATCGGCATCCTATGGGAAAATCACAATTACATAAATTAATCTATTTGCGAAAAAATTTCCTGATTTGAATGGAGGATTGCCACAGAGTATAGAAGACACAGAGAGGGAGATGAGTTGGTCGCGAATACTGGGAACGAAAGAAGGACTGAAAACCGAATAAAAATACAATTTAAAAAATGGGGATGTTCGCACCCCCGAATGAAGTTTTCTTTCTAAAATATTATAACATAAGCACCGTTGGGTCTAGGCACTCGATTTGGAGATGGATATGAGGAATCATCTTTCGATCCTTGCTGCTGTATCGCTTGGAAATATCTTGAGCGATTCCGAGTCTGTCTCCTTGCTTGACTCGTTTTCCTAAAACTTTCTTATCAGGAATAAAGTAGAACATCTTTAAACTAAGTGAATCGTTTCCCAAAAGAACACCTGAATAATTCTTATCAGTATAGGGAAATGCCTGTCGAATTACAATTCCATCAACAGGACTAACAATGACTTGCCCAGGCTCACAGATAAAATCGATTCCATTGTGTTTTCGTTTCCTCTTGGAGCGTTGAATAAGCCAGACCCAAAATGATCCATGAGTCGAACCGATTTACCAGTGGGCGAAATAAGTTTAACCTGTTTCATGCTTTCCTCCCAGTCTTGGGTGTGAAAAGTTTGGTATATAAAAACAGAAATCCTTCTAAGAGTCCAGAATTGGCAAGAGCCGCAAAAAACAAAAGCAAAACAAGCGGAATCTCTGTGGGTAATCCATAAATCGGGAGGGTAACGAAGGTATACCCCTCGCGGGAAAGCTCAAACTGAATGATACGAATATTTAGAGCCATTAAAGCAATTCGTAAAATATTTTTAATTGTGATGAGTTCTACAAGTCTTGTAAGAAAAGAAATGAGAACAGCGAGAAGTTTTTTGAATCTTCTTTTGCATATATAAAATGTCCTTCAATTTTAATTTGTATTGTTTGAGAAGACCAGGTGAGATGTCCTTCTGATTGGAAAACAAAGTGCAACATTAAGATAGCCTTTGGTCTTCCTTCTTGGTTCTTGATGAGTGAATATTGAATCGACTTACAGGTATTAAGCGAAGATACAGGCAAATCATTGTAAATCTCTGCTCCTCCTTCTTCGAGTGCCTGATACCAATTAAAGAATCCACTTGCTTTGGGAATTCTCTCAGAATGTTGAAAACTAATTCCATCCCGCAAACTAAACGCAGTAGGAATAAAAAAATCTCCAATTAGTTCATAAAGAACTACTCTATCCGAACCAGATAGAACTAATAACTGAGCAAGCTTTTCAATCTTTAAAATCTTAAAGCGAATAGACTGAAAGAATCCTTGATAACTAAAATAATCATGCATGAGCTTGTTTTAAAAAATAAAGTGCAATAAATAAAAAATAGCAGATACTAGCTCGTATACATTCTTTTTGATATTTACCAATAGATCAGTCATGCTGTCCGCCTGTGTGCGATTGTGTAAGTTATAATCTCCCCCGCATCGGCAGGAAGATTTACAGTAGCAGAAAGTTCTCTTCTTCTTACATCCGAAACATAGACTTGCTGTATTCCCTTTGCATAGACAACACAGAGCACATAATAGCTGTCATCCTGTAAATTATCAAGCTCCCATTGAAAGTAAACTTGATTGAAATTATGCGTTATACGCAGACCAAGAAGTTCTTTCATACTAGCGTTAGTTAATACCAATTCGTCGTATTTGATAGACAATGCATCAGAGTCTAAGTCATAGGAAACATTCTTCCAATTTAAAGAACAAAACACAGCCGCTTTGTTTGAATTCTTGTTTGCAATATCATACCGAAGTGCAGGTCTGAAAACTTGAAATAAAGATCCCATACCTTTAATACGCGCGCGGTGCACGATTTGTTTATCACTCTTCCTGTCGTTGTAGCTTTTAGGAAGACTCCTGACACATGTTTGTCCTTTTGATTCATAGTAGACTAAGTTTCCCAATCTACCACGAAGTCCTTTGTTTAATTCATTTGTTAATTTTGCCATGGTGGTTACTCCAAAGTAGGCGTTAGAAAAATCCCCCTTGATCCCCCTTTGCGAAAGGGGGTTTTGTTCTAAGAAGTGACTTTCTGTAAAAAGTCACTCTTCATCGAAACCCCCTTTTTTATCCGCCCTTCAGCTTTCGCTGACCAACGCCTTCGCCGGGGGCAGGGGGGATTTGAATTTCTAAAAAGCCTCCTACTTAAACTGTCACACTACCTGCGTATTGTGAAGTGCTTGAAATGTCACCATTGCCTGTGAAGATGTAGACAAAAACTTGTTGGGTTGCCCATGTTGCTGGAACGGCTAATGTAGATGTGCCACCAGAACGGATAGAGGCTGTGTTTACAACTGTCTGCTTTGCAACAGGGTTATAGGCAACCATTGTCACCTTGTCGGTTCCGATTCCATAGCCTCCATAGTTCCAAGTAACTGTGATGTTTTGTCCTGCGTTGGCAAGGGCTATGTCATTTAAGGCTTCTAACTTTCCTCGGCTGACCACAATAGCCGCGTTATCCACAACCAATGCACCAGCAGTGCCGGAAATAGTTGGATAGTTAATCCTTCTAAAAACATTGTATTTGGTGATGCCCTCTGCTGTTCCATCTAAGCCAAGAGGAATGACCTGAGTAAACGCATTACTCAGGGTGGTCATAGCCTTAAACTTTTCTCGAACAAAAAGTTGTGCAGGGGTTGGTGCTGATTTGCTACCTTCTGACTTTGCCTTGATAACAGTCTGTCCGTTCCAATCTGAAAATGTAATGTCACCAACAGCTCCGGCAACGTTTCCTAAAATTTTTCTTGTTAATTTTCCCATATAAATAAGTTCCTTTTTCTCGCCCCGATCTTTGCGGGGCTGAGTTATTTGATTTTAATTGTCATCCTTTTTCGCATCGTGTGGATAATGATGATTATGCTACTACACAGTCATTTCGAACCGAGCGTGAGAAATCTATCTGACAAATTACAGAGTATTAAGCAAGATAGACCTTGCGAAGGCGAAGGGCGCGTCAAGCGTAGGGCGGACGATGAAGCTGTTCGAGGTGACCGTTTTAAGCCACTACCATACCTTTTGTTTTACTAAATCCCTCTTGAATCATGAGAGTTGTATAATCACGTTTGTCCGGTAAAATAACTTCCACAAGAGCACGTCCGTATTTTTCAGTGCCGTGAAGTTTTACTTCGACTTCTTTATCCAGGAGGAGTTCACAGGCTCGGTCTTTTGCAAGCACGCCCCTGACTCGTTCCGAATCGGATGATGGTCGAAATATCTCCGGTGTATCCAATCCGAATACGCGGAAATGTCTTGTTATCCGCACATCGAAACCAAGATCGACTTCACCCTTGAATGTATCCCCATCGATCACTTCAATCACTGTTACTGAATATAATAAAAATAATTTCATAAATAAAATTTCCTTAATCAAGCTCACTTAATCTCATCGTCTGTGAAAATGAGGTAAAGTATTGTTACCCACTATGTTATGAATCTAAATAATTTGAGTGGATACTCTTTGTAATACTCCTGTGAAATTGATTTTTCGGAAAATGAGAATACTCGAATAAGAAAAAAAGTAAACTTAAATTTTTTCTAATGGAATATTTTTTTCCAATAATTACGTAGTTCGACACTTTTCCCGCTGAACTGCGTAATTAAGGTATATTTGACTGTCACATCGAACAGCCTTCCACCCTGCGCTTGGTCGCGCCCAACGCCTTCGCACGTGATATGTCTATTATCGTATCATTGCCAGATAGATTTCTCACAGCGCAAACTCGGATGCTGCTAGTTCGAAATGACCGCACTGAGGCTAATGCTGTGTATACGCTTTGTATAAGCTGCGTATAAGATAACGTTTTATCAAAGCTAGGGTAGCGATAGGTTCAAAGCTATACGGGATAGGTTCCCTATGCCCTTAACCCCATTAAAAGGTATTAGGGAACCCATTGCTACCCTATGTTATGTGCATCGTCTTCTTATACAAAGGTAAAAGGAAACTACTACTCCTGTCACCTCGAACAGCAGTATCGTGAGAGGTCTATCATCCTTAGAACTATCGTTGTATTGCCAGATAGATTTCTCACGGCGCAAGCTTGGATGCTGCTAGTTCGAAATGACCGGGTTACTTTGATTGTCAGTGAATGGAAAAACTAACCCCGCTCAAATCCTTCACCACACAGCAAAGCAAAGTGTGTGTGCCTTTGAGTGAGAGTAAATACTGATTATCCTCAACTTTCTTGCCATAGGCAAGATTAAAACCGGATTTGCATTCTTGCCTAAGTTTACCAAAATCAGAGGAAGGTATATAGTGATTATTCGCTACTGGTAAAGCTTTCGAAAGTTCGAGAAGTTCTATGAAACAAGTTTTAGAAGTAGTATCACCAACATAATTATTAGGAAGCAAAACACGAAGCTCAGAGGTTTCGACTTTGAATAAAATATCATTGTCCAATTCAGAATGATGAAGAGTAAATTCGAGGACTTGGTTTTCATACTTGTATGAGAGTAAAGTAGAATCGCCACTTGTGGAAATGATTTGGTTTAAAGTAAGTTCTGAAATATTCATAGATTAAAATGCCGAGCGAATTCTGCCCATTGTCCCCTGTTTACAATTTTGTCTTTTAAAAATAAATGTCCATTACAATTTCCAATGGAATAGTAACTCATTAAAGATTACCACCGATGAACACGGATGGACACCGATAAAAGATTAGATTTTGTTAAATAAAAAAGTAAGGTTGGTGAGTAGCAGCGTCCAAGCAAGCGTATCGAACCACACAATTGTCTAAATAAATTCCTCTAACAGTCTGCAAGAGTCTACAGTAGATTACCCGCTCTTCTTTGATTAGCGCAATGTCAGAATCTATCTTATATTCTAAATTCACCAGAGTGAATAAATCATTGCTTTGTTTGGGTGGAAACAATCATGGCAGACAAAGAAAAAACAATCTTTTCCATTCAAGTTCCTAATGAGATGAGCGAAGAGTTAGAAGAAGAAACCAAGCGAAAGTCCAGGTCTAGGAATTTTATTGTAAATCTTGCTTTGAAGACTTTTCTGGAGAAGCCGGAGAAGGAAAGGGATAAGTTGTATCCGTAGTTTTTTTGATATTTTAATTTTATTTCTCTACTTTCTCTCCAATAATTTTTAACTAATGAAAGCTTGGTTTTTAAAGTAGCACAGAGCATTTACATTGACAAAGTTTACACCTATTTTAGTTTCCATGTATGTTTGACTTTATTAATTGATGATATCGTAATTGGTTTCGATTTGGCTTTTGTATTAATCGATAGCATTAAACGAATGTAAAGTAAGCATAATAAAAGTTGTGTAAAATACGTGCTTAAGGAAATGTCATGTACTCAATATACGAAAAAAAAATAATCGGTAACCAAGTCAAATTTAATTATTCTGAGGAAGCTCATATTTTTGGTTGTAATCAAGGTTGGATACCTTGGTTACTAACCAAGACAATGCAGCCCGATCAAACAGAGCCATATAAATGGAGTTTAGATGTTCCATTACTGCTAAGCAAAAATGGTTACGCAGATAAAGCATTTATAATTGATATAAAGCCTAATACTGATGAAGACATTGTTATCGGAGAACTATTAAATGTTTGGGGATATTCTGACCATGGATGGACACCCTTTTTACTTGAAATTAACATGCTTTACTTTGATGGCGAAGATAAATACAATTTTATCTCAAAAAACGAAAAGGATATCGTTTACTCATTTTTGTATGCACGGGGAAGTATAGAAAAAGGTAAAATCATTGGGAAATGGTTGCCGGCTAGTCGAAGTCCAACTAATGCTGTCCTTTTATGGCCCGATGTTGTAGCATATTTTTTTTCGTGTATTAAAAACCAAAAATATGTTGAATGGTAAATGCAACGCGCGTTTTTCACACAAGATGGCGTATCAACTAAGAGAGTGGACTATTTTTGGATACAGCCCATCCCCCCTAAAAATAGATAAAAAAGAAAAGAAAGGAAAAATAACCTTATTTTGAATCTTGCCTTGAAGACTTTTCTTGAGAAACCGGAGAAGGATAGGGATAAGTTGTATCCGTAGGGGATCATGCCTGTCAATCCTGTTTATCTATAGAATTGTTTCGTAATCCTATAATTTTCAAGGGAAAATCGTTATTTTCCTTGCTTTAAAACTGCATATTCTAGAGTGTTAGTTTTGGGGAAATCATTGTGAGTTTAATACCGGATATTGGTCAAGTTGCAGAAGTTAGAAATAGAAAGTACGTTGTTCGCGATATATCCGAAAGTATTGAGAGTTCTTTAACACGCAATCAACAAAAGCATCATTTAGTTTATTTATCCAGCATAGAAGAAGATGGTTTTGGGGAAGAAATCATTGTTGCTTGGGAAATTGAGCCCGGTGCAAAAGTGAATGAAAACTTACTTCCATCTGGAGAGGATTTTGATGATCCTTCTGAATTTGATTCGTTTCTAAATGCGATTCGCTGGAATGTAATTTATTCTAGTTATTCTAAAAACCTACAAGCTCCTTTTTCGGTCTGGTGCGCAAATAGAAGGATATCAACTTGAACCTCTGATTCGTGCATTAGATATGCCTAGAGCCAACTTGCTAATAGCCGACGATGTAGGACTTGGTAAAACCATTGAAGCAGGACTTATAGCGCAAGAATTAGTCATTCGTCAAAAAGCCAGACGGATAATGATTGTTTGTCCCTCTGCTTTGCAACTCCAGTGGAAAGAACAAATGAGAGATAAATTTGGTCTCAATTTTAAAATTGTTGATTCTGAACTGATGAGATCCTTGCGAAGAGAAAGAGGAATTTATACCAATCCCTGGACACACTATCCAAGATTGATTACTTCGATTGATTATATCAAAAGAGATAGACCTCTTCGATTATTTGAAGATTCCTTAAAATCAGATGAAAATAAATTTCAAAGAGATTTTGATTTACTCATCCTAGATGAAGCGCATAACGTTGCTCCTTCGGGCAAAGGAAAGTATGCTACTGATTCACAAAGAACTAAAGTGATCCGAGTTCTTGCTCCTCATTTTGAACATAAGTTATTTTTAACGGCAACTCCTCATAATGGATATCCGGAAAGTTTTACAGCTCTGTTAGAATTATTGGACGACCAGCGTTTTGCACGAGGAATTGAAATAGATCAGAAACAACTTAGAACTATCATGATTCGTCGTTTAAAATCAGAATTTAAAGATAGAGTTATGGGTAATATGCTTTTTCCTCCAAGGGAAATTCAGCATCTTTCTGTGGAATATACAAAAGAAGAATTAAATGCACATAAGCTTTTGCAGGAATATGCTGATTCATTCACCGATGATGTAAAAGGTTATAGAGGTGTAATTTTTGATTTTGTAATGAAGTTATTAAAAAAACGATTATTCTCTTCGCCGGCGGCTTTCCGAAAAACAATTGAAAAACATGAAAAAACAATATTAGAAAAAACTAATAAATCAACTGCAATCAGAGAAAATTCTTTTCAACAAAAGTTATCCATCATAGACGATGAGTTTAATGATGATGAAGAGTTTGATTCCTCTACTGAATCTGTTGTCGAAGAAGTATCTGAATACTTTGAATCATTAAACAAAGACCAATTAGCCATCCTTAAAAAATTAAAAGAGTACGGTTCTAATTTTAGCGAAAGTGGAAATAAAGATTCTAAAGCAAATAAATTAGTATATTGGATAAAGGAACATTTATTCACAAATGGAAAATGGAATGATAGAAGAGTTCTAATTTTTACTGAATATAGGGATACACAGAAATGGCTTCTGGATACGATTTTTTCTACTGCTGGAATTTCAGGAGAGGACAGAATCATGAGTATCTATGGAGGCATGAAAGTAGAAGACCGTGAAAAAATAAAAGCGGCATTTCAAGCGGATCCTAAAGAATCAAAAGTCAGAATATTGTTAGCGACTGACGCTGCATCGGAAGGAATTGATTTACAGAATTTTTGCAATGATTTAATTCACTATGAAATCCCTTGGAACCCGAATCGAATGGAGCAAAGAAATGGTAGGCTTGATCGACATGGACAAAAAGCTGATAAAGTGAATATTTATCACTTTGTAGGCTCTGGGTATAAAAACAATGTTGTAGCGGCTAAGGTCGGTGATCTTGAAGCGGATTTAGAATTTTTAATGAGAGCCGCTTTAAAAATAGAAAGGATTCGAGAAGACTTAGGAAAGATCGGACCGATTCTTGCCAAACAAGTGCAAGAAGCGATGCTTGGAAAGAGAAATTCGTTGGATATTAGAGAAGACGATGATAATTCTGTTAGTAAGAAAGTATTAAAATTAGAACAGGATTTAAAAAAACAAATCGAAGAAAGTAAACGAAAGCTAGAAGAAACAAAGACAACTCTTCATATTTCACCAAACGAAATTTTCAATTCCGTAAAACTCGCTTTAAAGATTTCTGCAAAACCTGAATTGATTCCGGTTACTAGCGATACTCCGCTCTATCCGGATTCTGATTTGTTATTTAAAGTTCCGAGTTTTAGTGGAAGCTGGGCACAGGCTAATGAAGGTTTGCTTCATCCTTTTTCTGGTAAAGTTCGCCCGATTACATTTGATCCAGAAAGAATTAGAGGTAGAGATGATGTTGTGTTAGCCCACATGAATCACCCGCTCGTTCGACTATCGCTCAATCTACTTCGTGCAGAAGTTTGGTCAACCAATCCAAGTAAATATTTGAAGAGATTAACTGCAAAAATTGTTTCTTCTGATGTTGCCTCAGATATTATAATCGTCCTCTATTCAAGACTACTCATACTTGGATCTAACAATCAAAAAATTCAGGAAGAGATTTTACTTTCCGGTGGTTATCTACGAGAAGGAAAAATTGAAAAAATTTCTAAGCATGAAGAGTTAGTTAGAATAGAGAAAACAATTCCTTTAAAACAATCGATTTCTACAAAGAGAAAATCAGATATTTTACAACTTTGGAAAAAGATTAGCCCTGCACTGGAAAAAGCACAAAGCCAAAGAGTAGATTCTAGAGCAAAAGAACTCGCAAAAGAATTAGAAAAAAGAAAAGAAACGGAAATTAAAAATATCACTGAGATTTTGAAAGATTTGGAAAAGAGAATTAATAGTTTATTAAACACTCCTGAGGAAAAACAATTGACATTTGAATTTTCGGAATTGGAAAAAGATCAATACAAAAAGGACAGAGAGCATTTGAACAGAAGGCTTGGATTAATTCCGAAAGAAATAGAGTTGGAAACAAAAAAGATTCAGGATAAATACGCAAGCCAAGTTCCCAAAGTGTTTCCGGTGGGAGTATGTATTTTCATCCCTTCGGACTTAAATAGGTGATGGTTTTATAAAGAGATTATTTAGACAGGATTAACAGGATTTTCAGGATTGGTTTTATGGAACAAGAAGAGATAACAGAAAAGATTATAGCTTGTGCTTTTAAGGTTCATAACACGTTAGGTTTTGGTTTTTTAGAGAAAGTTTATGAGAATGCTTTTAAAATTGAGTTATTGAAAAATAATTTTGAGGTCAAACAACAATATCCACTACCGGTCTATTATGACGATAACTTAGTTGGTGATTACTTTGCTGATATTGTTGTGAATGAAAACATTGTAGTAGAGATAAAGACTGTGGAGACATTAGCTAAAATTCATGAAGCTCAGTTAGTAAATTATTTAAAGGCTTCAAATAATGAGTTTGGATTACTTATTAATTTTGGTAAATCAGTACAAGTAAAAAGAAAATATAAAAATCCAAAAGAAGGAATATAGACAGGATTAACAAGATTTTCAGGATTTAATTTGGAATTTGGATGATGATAATCCTGTGCATCCTGTAAATCCTGTCTAAGAAAGTTTTTAAAAAAGGAAAATATAAAAATCCAAAAGAAGGAATATAGACAGGATTAACAAGATTTTCAGGATTTAATTTGGAATTTGGATGATGATAATCCTGTGCATCCTGTAAATCCTGTCTGAGAAAGTTTTTAAAAAAGGAAAATGTGGTATTGAAACCGATTATTAAACATCATATTGAATGGTTGAGTCTCATTGAAGTCTCTGGTCCTTTTCTTGTTCCGAGTGTGCTCAACTCTGCTTTTCCAAATGGGCTTTTTCCTGTTGAAAGGAGAATGCAAGAAAATCTATTTATCGCATACAATCGATGGAAAGAAGAAATAAATCTAAATAAAGGCGATCTGCGTTTTCATAAAGTATGGGTGGAATATGTATTAGCCGAACTGCTTGGATATAGAGAATTTCTTTTGGATTTTATGAAAATCCCACAGAATCTTTCTGCTCGATCTGTAACGGGAAAAAATTTAAAACCAGACTATGTTTTATTTAATGAATCTGCTAGCTTACTCATTCGAGTATTAGAACCAAATAAAAATTTAGAAAAATCATCTGTGCATACAGAGGATAAGCCGCTTGATGAAATGAGAGAATTACTTAGAGCAACTAACGTTCCTCTTGGGCTTGTTACCAATGGAAGAATCTGGACTCTTGTATATTCAAAAAGGGAGGAGCCTACCGGATATGCGACTTGGGACAGCGAATTCTGGCAGGAAGAAAAAATTTCTCTTTCTTCTTTTCAGAATCTATTGGAACTTAGACGATTTTATGGACTTTCCGAAGAAGAAACACTTTTAGCCCTGTATGAAAAGAGTAAAAATGAACAAATAGAAATTACCAGACAACTTGGAGATCAAGTTCAGCGTGCGGTGGAAATTTTTATCCAAAACATGGATCGAATCAATCGAGATAGAGATGGAAAATTACTGGAAGGAATTCCACTGATTGAACTGTATAACTCTGCTTTGACGTTTATGATGCGTATCATTTTTCTTTTTTATGCGGAAGAAAACGGTCTGTTATTTGGAAATCCAAAGATAGGTGACAAGGCTTCTTCTTATGGTCTGTTAAACCTGCGCCAAGAACTAAGAGAAATTGCAGACCAAAAGGGAGAAGAAGTTCTAGAAAGAAGACAAGATGCTTACATTCGAATCTTAGCAACGTGTAGAGCTATCTATGAAGGAATTCATCACCAAGATTTGTCCTTACCCGCCTATGGGGGAAGTTTATTTGATCCCAATCGGTATCCATTTTTAGAAGGGCGAACCAGTAGCAAACAATCCTTATCCGAAGCATTGCCACTGCCTATTCACAATAGGACTATATTGCATATATTAGAAGCAATTCAAACTTTGCGTATTAAACTAGCCCCTGGTGAAGTGGAATCAAGACGGATTAGCTTTCGATCTTTAGATGTAAAACAAATCGGTCATGTCTATGAAGGACTTCTAGATCATACAGCAAAAACGACAAAGGATACTCTATTAAAACTCAAAACTAAAAAAGACGCGGAAGCAATTTTAGAATTAAGCGAGATTGAAAAAGAATTTAAAAAAGGAATCAACTCTTTTGTAAAATATCTGGAAGAAAGAAAAGTCAAAAACCTAAACCAGTTTAAGAAGAATTTAACATTAGAAAAGAAAGACCAAGACTTAACGCTTCTTCGTTCTGTCTGTGAGGGAAAGGAAGATTTAGTAAAAAGAATTGCTCCCTATCTAGACTTGTTGGAAGAGGATACATTTGATCAGCCGCTTGTCGTTGTAGGTAACGGTGTGTATGTTGCACCGGGAAATGAAAGAAGAGCAACAGGAACGCACTACACTCCAGAAGAAACGTCCATTCCTCTCGTAGTTCATACATTAGAGCCTTTGATTTACAAGGGAGTTATGGAAGGTAAACCTCAATCGGAATGGAAAATCAAAACTCCAGAAGAAATTTTGACTTTAAAAATTTGTGATTCAGCGATGGGGAGTGGTGCAATCCTTGTCCAAGTTCTGCGGTATATGGCAGATAGACTCTTAGAGGCATTGGATACTTATCCTGAAAGCGCTCCTAGAATTTTACCATTTGGAAAAGAATCCGAGGGAAATCAAAAAGAAGAATTTTTTTCCGAAGACAAAGAAAAACGCAAGCTCCAAGCAAAGCGGCTAATAGCGGATAGATGCATTTACGGTGTAGATATCAATCCTATGGCAGTGGAGATGGCAAAACTATCCATCTGGCTTGAGACACTCGATGAGGGAAAACCATTTAGTTTCTTAGATCATGCGTTTAAATGTGGAGATAGTTTATTAGGAGTTACGAATACTCAATTAGAAGAGTATCTTGGAGATCAAATCCTGATGGATGGATATTTAAAACATGCTTTGCGGGATTCTATTTCCCTTAGAGAAGAATTGGAAAATACTCCGGATGATACAATTGAGTTTATAAATAAAAAAAGAATCACCTTAGAAAAAGCAAATGAGGCGTTAAACGTCCCGAGAGCAACTGCGACTTTAATAACTGCGGCTTTGTACAAAGGAATCACCAGAGAGCAATATGCTACTCAATCTGGTGAACCTGAAAAATTATTAAAAGTCTTACAAGGCAAAAATCCATTTCTTTGGCATTTAGAATTTCCTGAGGTCTTTAAAGAGGGTGGCTTCGATGCGTTTGTGGGAAATCCTCCGTTTATGGGCGGGCAGAAGATTACAGGAAATATGGGAGAGGCATACAGAGAGTATCTGGTCAATCATCTTGCCAATCAAAAAAGAGGAAGTGCTGATTTAGTAGCTTATTTTTTCTTACGAAATTTTTCTCTTTTAAAAGAAGGTGGAAACTTTGGACTGATTTCTACCAACACGATTGCACAGGGAGATACGAGAGAGACTGGTTTGGATCAAATTACCTCTCCCCAACCCCTCTCCGACACGTAATGCAAAGAGTATTGGAACAATCTACAGAGCCATTCCTTCTCAGAAATGGCCGAATACGGCGGCAGTTTATGTGGCGAATGTTTGGATTCATAAAGGACAAGATTGGAAAGCTTCGGTAACGTTGGTAGACGAACACGGAAAAGAAACGAACGTTAGTTCTATTAATCCTTATCTTTCCCAAAAAAGTAGAGTAGAAGGAAAACCATTCCAACTAAAGGCTAACGAGGGTAAGTCGTTCCAAGGCTCGATTGTATTAGGAATGGGATTTGTCCTAGAGCCAGAAGAAGCAGAAGCACTCATTACGAAAAAATCCTAAGAACAAAAATTGTCTTTATCCTTATCTGAACGGAGAAGACTTAAACTCTCGTCCTGATCAATCTCCTTCTCGTTGGGTGATTCAATTCTTCGACTGGCCACTTAATCGAAGCGCAAGCGGCAAATGGGGGAAATCCTTTGGAACACGCTTATAAGAATTTAGATATTTTGATTCATAGAACTATTACAGTTGATTCCAATGAGGCAATGGTGGTTGATCTTTGGAAGGTAGATTCTCGAAGCAGTGCAGTTGAAAAATAAAACCGGTTTAGAACTACTGGAATATACTCACTCGATAGAAAATTATACAATCAAGCATATCTTAAAAAAACATGGCAATGCAAATTCAGAAGAATCACGCGGACAGGAAGCAATCACACAAGAAGAAATTTTTCAGATTCCAGAAATTCTCTATAGACCGGATACGATAGAGTATGCGGGAAAGAACAAAAAGAATTTGGAGACCATTCGTTATACCAAAGATATAAACGGGGTGTTGTATTATTTTGAAGAAGTGAGAACGGGGAAGAAGGAACTTATGGGGACTACACTCTATAAGAAAAAACCGGAGCGTGAGAATGCTGGCAAAAGCCCCCTTCCACTCACGCCCGAAGCGTCTCTCCGGCAGGAATTTAATGGTACAATGAGACAAAGAATTAGTCAAGCGATTTATGGGGAAAATGTAACACCGAGTAGTGGATTTACCTTTTACAAAGATCCACCCGACATAGACAAACCTCTTTCCATAGAGCGCAGAGATTGGTTACGAGCAGGAATTGTTCCTTCCGATTATCCATACCCAGTTGCTGCGGATTATCCTGATTTGCTGCAAATCGTAGAAGAGAAGGTAAAACCGGAGAGGGATAATAATAACAGAGACGTCTATAGAAAGAAGTGGTGGCAGTATGGGAAAAGCGTCCTGATTTATTTGCTAGAATTGCTGGTATGGAAAGGGTGTTGGGAATATCGACCTCAAGTACAAAGTTTGTTTTATTCTCATATACATCGAGTGAGACAATGTTTTCAAATGCTGTAGCTGTTCTAATTCCCGATCTACATACTTATACTTTAATTTCTTCAAGCTTACATGACGTATGGACAATAGAAAATACAAGTTTGTTAGAAACTAGAATTCGTTATACGCCTTCCGATTGTTTTGAAACATTCCCGTTTCCTGATTTGGATTCCCCATCATTACGCGATATTGGAGAACAATATTACGATTTACGCAAACAGAGTATGGTTGCGAATAACGAAGGTTTGACGAAGACATACAATCGTTTTCATGATCCGAAATATGCGAATGATAAAAATACGACCGACGTAAAGATGCGATTCATCGCGTCTCTACGGGAACTGCATGTGGCAATGGACTACGCCGTCCGCGATGCCTACGGGTGGATGGATTTAGATTTAGAACATGGATTTCACGAAACAAAACAAGGTGTGCGGTTTACAGTGAGTGACCGCGCACGAGTTGAGATATTGGATCGGTTGTTGGAATTAAATCATGCGCGTTATGCGGCGGAGGTAGCCGAGGAAGAAGAAAGAAAGCGTTTGAATGTGAAATCGAAATCTACTTCTAAGAAGAAAGCGGATGCTCAAGCGGAAACTATTCATTATCCGAAAGATTTATTCGGAGAACAGATTGCGTCGGATTTGTTTGGGAAAGAGATTGAATCCGGGAAGGGACGAAAGAGGAAGTGAGTTTAGACAGGATTAACAGGATTTTCAGGATTGATTTGGTGAGTGGGATGGATGTGATTGTGGACAAAGAAACCATTTTAGATGAATTAGGATATAATTCTTTTTTGAATAAGAATTTATATATCTTATTGTCTGGGGCTAGTGAGGATTTACCTTGCGTTAACCTCCTATTTATTATTCTTTTAGATCATAATAATTCTGGCTTCTCTAGGATAGAATTGGAAAATCTATTAAAAGAGAAATATCTCTACAAAGTAGATTCGTTATCTAATTCTATTGAGAGTTTAGATAAGCAAGGATTTATTCTTCATAATGCTAATAAGTATTTTTTGAATGATGCTGTATATAGAAGTCATAAAAACAATTATGATAATTACAAAAAAGAAGCTAACCACCAATATCAAACGATACGTAACAATATAATTCAAAAAGAAATATTAGAAGGCTTTGGAGATCAAGCATCTCAGTGGGAAAGTTTTCATGAATTAATATTAACTTTAGTCTGTCTGTTGGCTTATAAATTAAACCAAACAGATAAAAAAGAAGATTTTAAATCAATAGTAAAGTCAATCAATTTACATTGTAAAACTTATCAAATTGAAAAAACTGTAGAGTGGATTTCTTATCTAGACTCTAATTTTCAAAAAGAGTTTTCCTTATTTCTTTCTTCGCATTTAAAGGCTTGTCTTTATCTCATGAAATGCGAAAGGACAAAATTAAAATTAGATTTTAAAAATACTTCTAATTACTATCCGCTAATTATTCGAGCCTTTCTTGTTATTTTAAACTCTTATTCTTCTTTAAAAAATTTGGAAAATTCTTTAGTGGCTACAGTTAATGATTTATTACTTAGTTGGATAGATAAATCTTTAAAGGAGCAGGTAGAGCTAGAATCCGTAGTCTCTTATCAAATGCAAACTTTAGAATCTGATTTAAAAAATAGATTGAATGAATACCATCAATCAGATGCAAAAACGATGGAGCAGCTAACGGCTAAAGTAGACGAAAGAGTTCATAAAATAGAAACGATCGAAAAACATTATAATAAACTATTAGTAGAGTTTAGTAGTGTGCGTAAGGAAAAAGAAAGAGATAGAAAAATAAAGAAATTAGAAGGGGATTGGAAAAAAACAAAAGACTCGCTAGCTAGAAAGTCAGAGCAATACCATAAAAAAGAACAAAGTAAATATTTAAAAATTTTAGGTTTGTCGAGTCTGAGCTGTCTCTATTTAGTATTTGTTTTAATGCTATTTTTATCCCTGATTTTAAATCGCTTTTAGAAAGTTTGTTTCCGCATACTTTACTTAGCGTTTTCCTTTATGCACTTACTCCAATTATGATTATTTTGGCTATATTTACTCTGCCCAATATGCTTACTAATATTTATAAACATAAAAGATTTGATTATGCAAATGCTTTAGCTGATGAAATTTACAAAGAAAAAGAGAAGGAGTCCATTAAGCTTTATGAATTTTACGGGCAGGCAATTCAAATGGAACTTTCCCAATTAACCCCTGAGGAAGCATCGGCAATAGCACCCGTCTATCACATTTACGGTGGAACAAACGTAATTAGCGAGACGATCAATAATCTTACACAAAATGGAGTTAAGGAAGAATGAATATTCAAAACTTTAATGTTACAGGCGGCCAGAATGTATTTGCTACTAATATTGAGAACTTAGTATTAAATCAGAATAATAAAAAAGAAGATACAAAAGATTTAGTAAAAGACTTATTATTTGCGTGTAGTGAACTTCAGAGCAAAAAGGGATTTCATAAAGAATCGGAAAATTCCTATAACGATTTTATTGGGTCGATTTTAAAAGCCAAGAGTTACCAAGTTAATCTAGAGAGTAGAAAAGGTGCTACTCTAAAAACAGGAAATCCGGGAGAAATTGATATAGAAATATTAAAAGAGGATAATTCGTCTTTGGCGATATGTGAAGGAATGATTTTACCTTCTTTGAATGAGCAATATATTAAAGATCATATATTAAAAGTATTTACTTATGATGCAAACGGTCTGTTTCAAAATTTTATAATCGCTTATATAAATGTAGTGAATTACGGTGAGTTTGTCCGAAAGTATAAAGACTTAGTTTTAAGAATTGATTATCAATATCCATTAATAAATGCGGAAGTAAAAGATGTCTCCTCGGATTACAATACTGGAACCGATATGAACATACTTCGGACTCTATTTAATCGGAATGGAAAAGAAGTAAATCTGTATCATTTATTAGTAAGCATGAATAGGCAATAGAAATAATTTAAAAATGAGGGCAACAAATGATTGAAGTAGAAGAGTTGGGAGTTATTCGAAAAGTAAAGTTAGATGATTTAATCTTAGATCCAAATAATTTTCGTTTTGTAGATGACGAACGATATGTAAAGATTGAGGATAAGGCTAAATATGCTGATTCTGATATACAGCTAAGAATTCAAAGTATATTATTGGGCGATAAAAAAGAAAATGTGCAAGATTTAACCAGAAGTTTTTTATCGAATGGTTTATTAGAACATGATTATATCCAGGTTACTTTCTTAGAAAATATTGGAAAGTATCTTGTCACAGAAGGAAACCGTCGAACTGCATTTTTGAAGTATATAAAAAGTGAATACGAATCCAAACATATTGATCTCGGAAAATTAGATAAAAAATATCTATTCGAAAAAGAACTTCCAGTTGCGGTTCATAATTCAGTTTCTCCAGAAAAGAGTTTGATTATGATGGGGCTACAGCATGTTACTCGTAAAAAGCCATGGCCTGCCTATAACCAAGCTTTAATGATAGAAGAACTATTAAAGGTTGAGCCGTATAAATCAAAGCCTGAGATGGTAAGTGAAGAATTGGGTATCTCTAGCCGTCAATTTAATCAATCCAGAAAAACTCTTTTTTAATTAATCAGTTTATCCGGTTAGGCTATAAAAATGATTTTAAAGCAGATAAGTATAATTATTTTTTAGAAATCATTCGTTCTCCTGATTTGAGAAATTGGATAGGTTGGGATGAATATAGTTATGAAGCAAAGAATTTAGATAATCTTCATCGTTTGTTTTCTTATTTCCTAGAAGGTGGGGCTGATATTAAAGATAGAAATTCTGATGAAGACGATGAATATGAAGAAAGCAATTCATACCATTCTGGCAAAGCGTTAATTAGAGATTCAAAGCATTTGAGGGACTTAGCAAGGATCATTAGTAACCCCAAAAAATTAGAGCAGTTTGAGAGAACTGGAGAATTTCCTCGACGAGAAGAAGAAATTCCTGACAAAGTAAAAGAATTAAATCAAGTTATTTTAGAATTAGAAACTCAGCGAGAGAGTTTGACTCAAGAAGAGTTATATGAAATTTCTGGTGGCTCTGAAAAACTTACTTTAATCTCAAAGAGTAAACAATTCTTTTTGCCTGTATTGTATAAAGAGAATGATAAAAAAGAATTATACATACAAGGAAAAGATACAAAGCATTTTAGTGAACTATTTATAAAGAATTATAAGAAGTTTAAAAATCTAGAATTAAAAAACCTAAATCGTATCAATATATTTGCTGGAAAAAACAATGCAGGAAAAACTACATTATTGGAAGCAATATTGTTATTAGCCAATCAAAATAACTATCGTGCAATTTTTGAGATTATAATGAAAAGGGCAAAGCATGTAGAATCTACTGCAGAGACTTTTTCATTGGTTATTCAAGCTCTTCATAAACTTGTAGAGATTGAAGGAAACATTGATGGAAAGCACACAAAAGTAAGTTATCATTCAGAAAAAGAAATAGAAGATGGAATTGTTAAATCTAACTTACTGAAAGTATTTTCTGAATACAATTCAGATAGACAATCAGTGCAAGTACAAATTCAAGCATTTGGATATATTAAAGAATTAGCAAATATTGGAAATAATAGAAAGTTAGTTCGCTCTGTTTATTCCAGTCCATTTTCAGCTAGTCATTCTGAATTAGTAGAAGCCTGTCATTCTATGAGTTTAAATTCTTTTGAAAAAAATGGAGAAAAGTTTATTGCGAAAGATAAAATCATTGGATTCATTCAAAAATACGTAGATACAAAAATTCGATACATTGAAATGGATCAAAAAAATTTCAAAGTTACACATGAGGAACTGGATACGATGTTTCTCTGGGAATACGGCGAAGGCTTACAACGAATATTCTACATTTCTCTTTTATTCGCTTATGCAGAGAATGGAATTGTATGTATTGACGAATTTGAAAATGCAGTTTACTTTGGTTTGCTTACAAAATTTACAGAGCTAATTCAATATCTAGCCGTTGAATTTAATGTACAAGTATTTCTCACAACGCATAGTAAGGAGTGTGTGGATGCGTTTATATTGAATGATTATAGAACAGAGGATATTTCGGCTTATACTCTCCTTCCGAAGAAAGATGGAACGGTTACTTCTTTTTATTATTCGGGAAATGATTTAAAAGGATACATTGAAGATATGAATACTGATGTGAGGACGTTTCTATGAAAAATTATAAAGGGATTTTTGTATTTTGTGAAGGACCTCATGATGTTGCTTTTATTTCAAAGGTATTAAAAATTATAAATGGATATAAAGATTTTAGAGATAGGGCTATTTCTGAATTGCCGCTACCTTTAAATGATTATTATAAAATTAAATATGGTCAATATGAACCCATTATTGATAATGAAGATATTGTTGCTCCTTTTCTGCCAAGAAGCGTCATGTTAAATGCATCTGAAAATACTTTTATATTTCTTTATCCGTGTGGTGGAATAGACAATATCTTGACATGGACTAAGGAATTAGGTGCAGCTGAAAAAGTAGGAAGCAAGAAAAATTTAGTTAAGATAGAATTAGAGAAAATAAAGAAGAACTTTGAATTGCATTTAAAAAAAATAATAAAGCTGGAGCAACCAGAGAACAACGATAATGAAATGTTTAATGAAGAACCTACATTTTGTTTTTTTGTAGATGCTGATGACAAAGGTGCAAAAAAACGATTTGAAGAATTCGAAACAAATTATAAAGAAAACTTCAATGAAAAAGTTAATTTAGAACAATATAATAAATGGGATGAAAAGAAAAAACTTGGGTTTTATGTATTTCATTTAGATGATACAAATCATACAGGTAGTTTAGAAGATATTTTATTTCAGATTGTAGATAATAAAGATGAGTTAGGTTTTTTTGAAAAGCATTACACAGAAAATTTTCCAAAGAGTGGTGAGGAAGCTGCAAGGCTAACTAAAATTAAAAAGGCATCGCTAACTAGTGCTGGTCAATATAAAAATGCAGGCTCAGCGCTTTCTGTAATTGCAAAAGACGAAAAGAGGAACAATCAAGGGGTTTACGTTCATGCTGGTTTTTTAAAGGAAGAAGAAATAAAAGAAAATCAGTATTGTCAGAGAATCGCCAAATTCTTTCAGGAGGTCGTTCCTTGACTCCATCACCACTGCAAATTCGAAAAGAATTACTTTCCAATGAATACACCCGTAAGGATAATACATGAGTAACCCCCAAGTTATCAGTCAAACTAAAATCAGAGAGCAATTACTCGACTTAGTAACGTTAGATTTGTTAGGACCTAAGCAGGGAGAGGAAGAGGAAGTAACAGAAAAAAGAATAGAGGCTCGTTATATTTTAGGAAAACTTGCTCCACAAAATGTACAAGTTGAGGAAGAGGAGGAAGAAGAAAAGGATGAGGAGACAGAGGTTGATTCTTTGGATATGGGATCAGACGATGATGCTCCTGTAGAAACGAAAGCTCCACCTAAAACAATGCTTCCTTCTTCTATGGGTTTAAGTTTTGCCATTGATAAAAGTGAAAAATCTTTTTTTGTTCAGTCGAATTGGGGATTTTACAATAGAGTCAAAAATACAGAAGGAAGAAATATTTGGAAACGAAAGCCGATTCAAAATGAAGCTAAAGAAATATTTTTAAAAGAAGGATTGATTGAACGAATCTTAGTTTATTCTAATGAAGAAATTGAAGGTGGAATTTATTACAAAGGAATTATCAGACAAAACCCAGAAAAAGAATGGTTGGTTTCTTTATTTCTAGTGAATGAATTTAAAGCCACTTCTAAAAAGTCTGAGAACATTTTATTTCAACCGGAAATGGAAGTATTTGGAAGAGAAAATAAAGAAATATTCATCAAACGTGTATTTAAGAAAAGCACTCGATTTGCTGAGGGACTTTTAGCAGAGGAAGAAAAATTAAATGAAATGGCTTATCATGATCATCTTGAATTTGCTGTCGGTCATAATGTAAGCACACATACAAATAAGAAAGAAATTCATTCCCATAGAGCAGTCAGTATAAAAACAAAGTTTGTTCCTGTGTTTGAACTACCATATTTTCAACAAGCAGAGCCTTCCACTTATTCTGAATTATCTGGAATTATTTTGGATATGAAAGTATTGTCTGAAATAAACAAAGCAAATCTGATTCAATCGTTACAATGTTTGCCGGATGCATACCAATCATGGATAAAAGAAGAATTGCAAGTTCTGAAAAATAAAAATCTGCAAGAGTATACAGAAACATCCGAAAAAGTTGTGGCTAATTTTAATTTACTTCTGAGCAGATTAAAAGAAGGAATTCAAGTTCTAGAAAGTGTTCCTAAAGCATTGGATGCGTTTCGCTTTGCAAATAGTGCGATGTACCAACAAAGAATTCATACTATTTATTCAGAAGAAAAACGAAAAGGAAATCCTTCTTCGCTAGAAAGTGCAGATATAGAAAAAAATCGCTCTTGGCGTATATTTCAGTTAGCATTTTTACTGATTACTTTGCCTTCGCTTTCTAACTTAATGCATAAGGATCGAATTGATCCAATGGAATCAGTAGCTGATTTAATTTGGTTTCCAACTGGTGGTGGTAAGACGGAAGCTTATCTAGGAGTGACTGCTTTTTGTTTGGCTATTCGTAGATTGGATGGAGTCGTAGAAGATAGGGAGAGTGAATATGGTGTAGGGGTAATCATGCGTTATACGCTTCGCCTACTTACGTTGCAACAATTCCAAAGATCTACTGCATTAATCTGTGCCTGTGAAGAAATTAGAAAAGAAGATCCAGTCAAATGGGGAAATACACCCTTTAGAATTGGACTTTGGGTAGGACAAAAAACTACTCCCAATAAAACAGAAGGGAGTAAACAAGCATTAGCTTCGATGACTGATAATTACTTTTCAACGAGCAATTTTTCAAGTGGCAATCCTTTACAGCTTACAAATTGTCCTTGGTGTGGAAATGAAATTTCTAGGAAAAACCTAGAAGTTCAAACATATCCAAAACTGGCTAGGACGATTACTTATTGTGGTGATCCAAGTGGTAATTGTAGCTTTAGTAAACGAAGAGCAAACCTTGAAGGGATACCAATTGTAGTAGTCGACGAAGAGATATACAGGTTATTACCCGCTTTAATCATTGCTACCGTTGATAAGTTTGCCCAAATGCCTTGGGAACCTCAGATTCAAATGTTATTTGGTCGAGTGGATAGACACTGTGAACGACATGGATTTGCTTCCTCGGAAACAGAAGAGGCTACTTCTCATACTGCGTCTGGTGGATTTAAGTCTGTAAAAGTAAAAGAGCATAAAAACTTGAGACCTCCAGATTTAATAATCCAGGATGAATTGCATTTAATCAGCGGACCTCTTGGAAGCCTGGTAGGATTGTATGAGACTGCTATCGATGAATTATGTTCATGGGAAGTGAATGGAAAAAAAGTTCGCTCTAAAATTATTGCTTCTACTGCAACAATTCGAATGGCAAGTGAACAAATAGCCAGATTGTATACTCGTAAAACTTTTATTTTTCCTGTGCCGGGACTTCGCATTGAAAATAATTTTTTCTTACGTCAAGTGGAACCAACAGATGAGAAACCTGGGAGATTGTATTTAGGAATAAATGCGATAGGAGAAAGAGTTAAGGTTCTAATGATTAGAGTCTACTTGGCTTTCTTGGCTGCCGCCCAAACCTTACAAGACCAATATGGTAGTGCAGGAGATCCGTATATGACGTTAGTTGGATACTTTAATTCTATTCGAGAGTTAGGCGGTATGCGACGGTTAATTGAAGATGATGTAAGTAGTCGTCTATATAGGATGGATAATCGAGGATTAAGTCAAAGAAAAAGACCTCGCATTGAGGAACTAACGTCTAGAAAATCTGCATTAGAAATTCCAAAGATACTAGAAATTTTGGAGTCTCCACACCCTCTTAATGACACAGAAGCTAACAAAAGATATATAGATGTTCTCTTAGCCACAAATATGATTTCTGTGGGTGTGGATGTAAAACGATTCGGTTTAATGGTAGTAGCCGGTCAACCGAAGACTACATCGGAATACATTCAGGCTACATCTCGTGTAGGTCGATCCTTTCCAGGAATTGTTTGCACTGTTTACAATTGGACTCGTCCGAGGGATATATCTCACTATGAACGGTTTGAATACTACCATGATACATTTTATAGACAAGTGGAAGTAAATTCAGTGACTCCTTTTTCTCCAAGAGCATTGGACAGAGCGTTAAATGGCGTGTTAGTCGGACTAATTCGATTATTAGATAAACCGTTCAATCCAAATGCATCCGCTGAATTGTTTCAACCTGATTTGGAAATACTCCAAAAGGCAATTTCAATTATAAAAGAGAGAGCAAAATTGATAAACAAAGATGTTTTGTCGGATTTAGAAAGGCTTATCGAGGATAGAATCGAAACTTGGACTAGCAGAATTGAAGAAGCGGCAAAATTCGGTAATACTTTACAATTTAAGAAAAGCAAAGGAGATAATGTGGAATTGTTGGTAGATTTAAATCATCCAGAAAGAGACAATTATCTGTTTTGCTTAAATTCCTTAAGAGATGTGGAAAGCAGTGTTAGCTTTTATTTACAGGACTAAACGATGAACCAAGACAATACAAATCCGTTTCTCGGAGAATTAAAACCAAGCCAGATTATTTATAATTTTGGTGTTGGTTCCATAATAGATTTCCCAAATATATCAGCAATGGTGAAAGGCTTAAATTTTTGGGATGTCAAAAGTCAATATACAAAATATTTTAATGAACCAAGGTTAAAATTTGCGATAGAAAGATTCTTAGGAAAAAAAATTTCATTCTTAAGCGCTCCTCCTTCAGATGCGGCTAAAGGAATACCAGTTTTAACATTTCCTAAATGGATGCGATGTCCGTTATGTGGAAGAATGACTACAGTAGATAATAAAGAAATTTTTCAATTGAAAGTAGATAATTATAGATCAGATCGAAATCAATACGTTCATGCAAATTGTTCTAAGTCTAATGGAAAGGTTTTACCAACTGTGTTTCCTGTTCGAAGACTTATGGCTTGTTCTAAGGGGCATATAGATGATTTCCCGTGGATGTATTTTGTGCATAGGGGTAATACGGAATGTCAAGGTCCATTGTATTGGAAAGAAAAAAATGCTACTGGTGAACCAGAAGATATTTCGATAGAATGCAAAGGCTGTGATACAACTAGATCATTGGTAGAAGCGTTAGGAGATGCGGGTAAGAAAAATTTGCCTCCTAAATGTTCAGGCTATCATCCTCATTTGGATACTTCTGAGGATTGTGATGAGGAACCAAGGGTAATTGTATTAGGTGCAAGTAATATTTGGTTTCCTATGGCTTTATCAATTATTTCTTTGCCTCGATTGGATGATAGTCTGTCAAAGGTAGATGAAGCCATATTAAAAGAAATTCAATTAATTGGTGGTATTACTACGAAAGAAGTAATACCAAGTTTTAGAAGTGCAGGAGTATTACGATCTCTACATAGCTTTTCCGACGAGGAGATATGGAGCGCAATTAATCGATATAAGAATAAGAATCAAGACAGTGCTAGTAGCGAGACTCAGAAAACAGATTTAAAGGCACCGGAATGGACTTTATTTACGATGCAAGAAGAAATATTTAAACCAGAATTTGTCATGAAAAACACGGAATTAAGTGTAGAGTTTCAAGCCAAGTTTACTGCAATAAAAAAAATTGAACGGCTTAAAGAAGTTGTTTCGCTTGTTGGATTTTCGAGGCTAATTTCCCCTGGCGAATTTGGAGATCAAGAAGATACACCACAAGAATTGAGAGCACCCTTATTTACTGACTCAACTGTTGATTGGGTTCCTACCATTGAAGTAAAAGGGGAAGGAATTTTTATTCAATTCAATGAAACAGTGATTCAAGAATGGCTACGCAGAAACAGCGTGAAGGAATTAGAGAGCAAATTTTTGGAAAGTTATAAACGAAGCAGAAGAAACTTTGGCTTGGATGAAAATATCGGATTTCCTGGGATGCGTTATATTCTAATTCATTCTTTTTCACATGCATTTATGAGACAGTTATCTTTAGAATGTGGTTACTCGTTAGCATCCTTAAAAGAAAGGATCTATTGTAAAGAGGCTCCAGAGCCAAGAGCGGGAGTATTGATTTATACTGCCGCAGCAGATAGCGAGGGAACACTTGGTGGTCTCGTAAATCTTGCCTCCAAAGAGTATATACAAAAATTGTTGCTGGATTTACAATCTGACATGAAGCTTTGCTCGTCCGATCCGCATTGTGCAGAACATGAACCAGATTTAAGTGGGACTAGGTTGCATGGAGCTTCCTGTCATTCCTGTCTTTTTATTCCAGAAACTTCCTGTGAAAAAGGAAACAAATTTCTAGATAGAAAGATACTCGTTGAAACAGTAAGTAAATTTTCGGAGTATTTCTTTTAATCTATGGCTAATCTATACCCACAAAAATTTCCAATGGATTTAAATATAAATCCATTCTTAAAAGCAGAAGAATCTGCATTTGAATATCTGTCAAAACTTAGCGATAAATTTCATATTTTCTATGATATAAAATTTCAACTTCCCGAAGGTAGAAATATTAGAGACTATCAAATAGATTTCCTAATTGCTCATCCTGATCTAGGAATTCTAGTCATTGAAGTAAAAGGGGGTAAAGTAGAATATTCCGCTGACACTGGGAAGTGGGTAACAATCGATAGAAATAAAGATTCACATGATATCGATCCATATGAGCAAGCAAAGAAAAATAAATATGGATTAATTGAATATTTGAAAAAGAAATCAACCAATGAAGCAAAACAGCCTATAGGATTTGCGATTTTTTTTCCAAGTTTAAAAAAAATAGAACTTCCCTTTGAAGATATTTTTTTGTTCTACGATGACGTGGATAAATTAGAAAAAAGACTTGTTACAATGTTTCAGTATTATAACCCGCAAGGAATTCGACTTGGTGAGACTGGCATTCAAGCGTTAAAGAAATTATTTGCCTTTAGCTTTAAATTAGAAATACCTCTCGCTGTAAAAATAAATGAGATCGCAACTAAGCTGTTAGAACTTACTAACAGTCAAAGAATGCTCTTACAATTTATTGCTAATAAAAAGAAAGCAATTATACAAGGTGCGGCTGGTAGTGGAAAAACAATATTAGCCCTAGAAAAAGCCAAACAAATGGCAGAGCTAGGAATTCAAACTTTGTTCTTGTGTTACAATCGTCCTCTTTGTGAATACGTAAGGAAGGCATACGGAAAAATTCCAAATTTAGAAGTATATACTTTCCATGAACTTTGTGATAAATATGGTAGAGAAGCTGGACTGATTAAAGGCCAAGTAGATACAAATAGTAAAGAATATTTTGATCTAGTTCTTCCAAATATTTTAGAGACTTCACTCGATAAAATTAAGCATCGCTATCATGCGATTATCGTAGACGAAGGACAAGACTTTCATTCTAAATGGTGGACCACAATTGCATTCCTATTGGATGATTATGATAGCAATCTAATGTATATTTTTTGTGACAATTTTCAGAAGGTTAACAATAGCGAGAAAATCGAATATCCATTCCAAGAGCCTTCCTTTCCTTTACCAAAGAATATGCGCAATACAAATCAAATTTTTGATTTAGCTAAGAAGTTTTACCATGGAGATTTATCAATTAATTCTTCCGAGATAAGTGGAGTCCCTATAAAGAAAGCGAGTTGTAAGGATTTAGATTTAATACCTAAGTTAAGCGAAATACTGTCTGATCTAATCACAAAAGAATTAATCACATTGGAAGATATTGCAATTCTCTATGGAAACGATTTAAACATTTCTATAGACTTACTAAAATCAAAAAATAAAAATTTAAACTTTACTAAATCGGATTCTTTTAGTGCAAATTCAATTGTCTTTGATTCTATAAAACGCTTTAAAGGACTAGAGAAAAAAGTTATCATACTTTTTGGATTAAAACAACTATTGGATAATGAAGATTATTCGACAATCTATGTCGGTCTAACTCGGGCGACCTCGCATTTGATTCTTTTAGAAAAGAGTGAAGTATTGGATAGATTTTGATGAAAATTAATATAGGTTTGGGATTTTATTTTAGTAATGTCTCATCATTATCCATGTGCCTTAGTTCAAGTAGAAGAAGAACACAAATCCCATTGTCTGGATTACACAGTCCTTCATGAAATGGTTCATCTAATAGAAAAGAAACACAACGATAGATTTGTGGCTTATCTTGATAAGTCGCTTCCCAACCGGTGATTGATTAAGGAAGAGTTTAATCTCTTGCCATTGAAGCAGGAGATTGGAAGGAGTGAGGTATTGATTGGATAAGAAAAATGATATAAAAATAATATTAGAGATTTATTCTAAATTAAAAAAAAATAAAGATGATGCTGAATGGAGGGTTTTTTTTAATGATTTAATTTCTAAAGATGAAACTTTTATTTTAGAATTTACGATCCGATCTGAATGTTATAAAGGAAATAAAGGTTGTTTTTTTTGGATCACTGAAATTCCTCAAAAAATACTTTCTATTTTATTAAAATCACCTGAAGCAAAAATAATTTTAAAAAGATACTTTGAAAAAGAAGAAAATGTAAATTCTGAATTTATCAAAGAATTTAGTATAAAGCATCCAAAAGAATTTTATACAATATATAGAGAATCAAAAGTTTATTTAAAACCAATGCACTTTAAGTCTACGTCTTTTTTGAAATATACAAAAGAGCAAAAATTTTATGAGGTTAGATATGAAACGGAATATATCAAACAATACTTAGATTATATAGAGAAAAAGGAAGAATACTATTTTACATTATTGAAAAATTTCACAATGGAAGAAGTCTTAATCCATGTTATTTCCTATTTTACTTCCTATGAGTATGGGAGTGAACAATATAACAAAAATTCTAAACATATGGCTGATGTAATATATAATGTTATTTTAAATTTTCCAATTATCCTAAAAGAGAATATAAAAGCAGAAGGAATAATTTTAGCTAAAATGGGGAAAGACAATTTCATTGAAAGATTAATAGAGGAATTTCCTAAAGTGAAATCAAATGAATTTATAGAATTAAGAAAAAAGAACTTTTATTCAAAGCCACCAGAAAAAGAAAGCAACGAAAAAAAAATAATCAGAGAAGTTATTGATTTTTATATAGATAAAAGTTACATTTTAAATCTTTTTAATAATTATTCCATTGGATTATTTAATTTTACTGATATAAATAATTTGAATTCAGTGATGGAAGCGACTCCAGAATTAGGAAATTATAAAATGAATGATATGAAAATAGTATTTGAGGAAAATTATTTAGATAATTCTTTATACAATTCAAAAGATTCTGAAGCTAAAAATAATATTAATAGAAATCTTAGTATGGTTCGAGAGTTTTTAAATTTATATGAAATTCCTAAAGAATTTAGATTTAAAGAAAAAGATATCGAAATAGAAGATATATTTAAAGTATTATATAATTTCTCATTTAAACTAAAACCTCTGGGCAGAAATTATTATGGGTTATTTGACGAAAATGAGCAATTCGAGGAATTAAAATTTTTTGAAAAGAACCATGAAGATTCTGAATTTAAAAAGCAGTTTGATAATTATGAAATTTGTATTTTTAAAAAAGGAGAACTAATAAAAAAAATTCATAATTATTTTAAATGGAGTCTTAAGTATTCAGAAGAAATTGTAGAGTTTCTTACATTAAATATGGAAAAAGATTTTGATCCTGATGATTATCCGTCCAAACCATTCATTTATCATGGAGATTATTTTTATTGGACAAGTAAACTACTAAAAGATTTGAATTGGAGAAAAATATTATTTAAAAGAATTATTAGAGAAAGATTATATAATATTCAAGAACAGACTCAAAGATTAGAAAAAAAATTGGAAAATGAATTTAAAAAAAATAATTTTAGAGTAGTTTCAGGATATGAATATTTCGGAGAAAATAAAAAATCCGCTGGCGATCTAGACGTTTGTGCATATAAAGATGGGTATCTGTTTTTAATAGAATTAAAAATGACTTATTTTACTTCAGATACAGAAAGATTATATAATTACGAGGAAGAGCAAATCTATTCTTATAAAGCTTCAAAACAATTAGATAATGGAATCACTTTTATAAAAAAGAATGAAGAAATTAAAAAAACATTAGGGATAGAAAATATTGAAGAAATTCAAATAATCTCTTTGATAGTTTCTAATTCTTTCTTTTCAGACGATGAGACATTTCATGCAAAGCATTTAAAAATATCCTTTTTAGAGTTAATTATTATTTTAAATAATTCACTAGAAAGATTAATAAATTGGAATAGTATTGAATTTGGAGATGGTAAAATGAATTTTACTACAATAATGGGATTAATGAATTTAGACAGTCCAGAATTCCAAAGAAATAATGATGATGATAAGAAAGTAGATTATAATCTCTGGAAAGATCCAAAAGTATGTTCTGGGGAGGACTTATATAATGCTATAAAAGACGATAAAATTTGGTCAAATTATAAAAGTAAATTTAATCCATACCATCCTTATCAAATCTCTATTAAAACTTTTGAAGACAATTATAAATTACTACATATAGAAAGATAAAGGGCATTTCGGATCTTAGAAAAAATCGGAGAAATAGCGGATAATACAATGAAAGTTCTAGATAGGCTAATATCCTTTGGAGAAAAGTTCTTTACTTAACTGTGAATAAGCCTAATAACCCTTCTCCTCTCTCTTCAACTTCTTATATAACTCCCCGGACTCGATAGAGTCCGAAAATTCCTTAACACTCTTATCAATAAACTTTTGATCAACGATAAGAGATAACTCTTCTGATTCTTCAACCTTTAAAGGGAGATTATTAGTATACAAATAATAAGTCACATATGGAAAATATTTTTTAGAAATAAAACCAGAACCCCACCAGAGTCTTAAAGGAGCATTGGCGAAGTGTTAATGCGAAAATGCCTGAGCTGCGGGTTTTTTCTTTTTTTTGCTTACTTTTTTTCTTTTTTCCCATAAAAAAGAAAAAAAAGTAAGATTCAATCACCCACGCTGGGAAGCGGAATAAAAAAGAATCCCCCTGCTGGGAAAGCGGTATATAGAGAGAATCCCACTCTGGAAAGAGAAGAAAAGAGAATCTCAAAAGTGAAACTTTTGAAAGAAAGCAATTCCGGGTCTTAGGGAGAATCCCTGAAATAAAAAGTAGAGTCCACCAACGACGATGCGTTAGGGATCAACTGGATGAATGGTTCGACAAGCAAGTTTGGAAGCTGCTGCTCACCAACCGACTCCAGCAGGAATCCATTCAGGAAGGCGAGCCCGACGCTCTGTCGGACAAAGGAAAGCAAATCCTGCACAGGATAAAACAACGTGTAACGAGTAGCGGAACGCCCATTACCCAAAACCAAAGCCAGTCTAGGGAACGCAGCATTTAAACGAAAGTTAAGGTCTTAGGAAGCATTCCTAAGCAAGACACCTAAAACTCCCTTTAAATCCCCAAAAATTTCATTTTTACTTTTTTTATCCTTGAAATTTTATTAAAAAAGGAAAAATTTATGTCTAGGTAACCGTCAAGCAGTTCGGTGTTTTGGTCGAATGTTATTTTGAACAGGAGTAATGAATGTCTCTAGCAAGAAAGTCTACATATAATTCGGGATACGATCCATATAAATCAAATGAAATCTCTACAATGAGCCAAGGGAAGCTCGTGGTGATGTTGTATGAGGGGGCAATTCGTTTTGCCAATACTGCGATTGAAAACATGACACCGCGCAAATATGAAATCGTAAATCGAAACATCATTAAAGCACAAGACATTATCACCGAGCTTTTGACTTCTTTAAATATGGAAGAAGGTGGCAAAATTGCAGAAGACTTACTCAGTTTATATATTTATATGAAAAAAAGGCTTTTAGAAGCCAATGTGCAAAAAGATGCGAAGATACTAAAAGAAGTAGTTCGAATTCTTTCTGAGCTGAAAGGCTCATGGGAAGAAATTGCTAAAAAAGAAGGTGTGGTATCTTCTTCTCCAACCCCTCGCACGAGCGGGATTTCCATTCAGGGGTAATGAGCCGTAGCCTTAGTCTTCTTAGAATTTTAAAATCCAATCTACAGAAAATGCAAACTCTTCTCTCTTACGGAGATGGAGAGTCTGCTGTAAAAATCACTTTCCAAAACGAAAGAATCATTGCTTTATTAGATTCTTGTAAAAATGCGCAAGCAACGGATGAACTCAGAATACAAGAGCTAGTGGAAGATTGTTTACTTCTCCAAGAAGATTGTGACAGGAAGCTTGGATCCATTGCTCTCGAATACAAAAAAGAATTAAACATTCATCTAATCAAAAATCAATTACACCGGCACTTAAAAAATACTTGAGTCATATATCCAAAATGGTGTTATGTAAAAAGTATGAGTGCAATGGATGTAGACGACGCGTTTCAATTTTTCGGTCTTGAGATTACGACTACGGAAGAAATATTTAAGCATCGATTTCATGAATTAGCTCTTAAATATCATCCAGACAAAGGGGAATTTAACTCTGAGGTTGTTTTCTTAGAACTCATGAAGCATCGGCAAACGCTCGAAAAGTTTTTTGAAACTAGGCACGAGCACGAAGAAGCTTTCAGTAAGGCAACGAATGATTATGCGCTCTATAAAGAAGCAAAGAAAATTCAAAACGATTCCATTTTAAAATATTTTAAATCAAGAGAAAAGAACAACAATCAAACTTCCCCCAACGCAGATTTCGAAATTCAACTCAAAGAAGAATTGATCCGAGCCAAAGCAAAGTATATTAAGCTAATGCAAGAACACCCGACATCTCTTTGGATTCCTGATTCAAAAGACTCAATCCAAAGCATTGATGTTTGGTTGAAGTAGTTAGGGAACTATTAAAGTATTCGAAGGCAAGGAGGGGTTAATTTTATTTCCCCCTTGATTGGATGGCTGAATAGAAATAAGCAGGGTTCTAACAGAAATATATTGACCGGCTGTGAGACTGGTTTGGTAGGTGCAGAGTCGAAGGCTGTTTGCTGGCAGAGTTGTTACATCGGCTGCAACTTCTAGAACATATTCAATTGGTTGATTGGGAATAATCGAAGGACCGCTCTTGCAATCTAATCCGGAATTTAGATCCGCTGGATTTCGGGATGCATTTTCTGTAGCTCCGACATACACTTTATAACCTGCAAAGAACGGTTCTTGATTGGTTACACGCATTTTAATTGTATATCCGCCTGTTACACCTGAAATCGGGGCAATGGAAACAAGAATGGGAGGAACAGTCTTGGATTTACTTACGGAATAATTCGTGCAACCTAAAACTAAAATAAGATTAAGGAATAAAACTAAAAGCTTCATAAATATACTCACCATTACTAATAATTTCAGTTTGGTGTCAACTCCATGGTAACATAGAAAATCGAATCAGATTCATTATTTGAAGATTTGCAGATAATCATTCCAACCATATTTTTCAGCCGATGCATTGTTTATATGTGGAATGTGATTTAGCCTGTAATCCATTTTCTTAATCTCAGGAGCTTTCCAGCGAAGTTCAGATAAAAGTTTACTTCCCTTTTTTGTATTGCATTCTCTACAGGCTGTCACCACATTTTCCCAGGAATTAAATTCGGATGGCTTTCTATCTTTTGGAATACTTTCCCATCGACTTCTTGGCACAATATGGTCTAGAGTTAATTTACTTTGCACAGGTTTTTTTCCGCAGTATACGCAAGTATACTCATCTCGCTCTAAAATATTCGCTCTTGATACTTTTGTTCTTTTACGCGGAACGTGGTAGTAATTTGCTAAAAGGATTATATAGGGAACAGGGATTCTTAATTTCTCCGAGCGGATAAAGGAATCTTCTGCTGCTTTAATCACTTCCGCTTTTTCTAATAGCACCATACAAATTGCATCTCTTACACTCTTAACCGAGACAGGCATATAACTGGTGTTTAAAATTAATACAGGCTGTGAGAGTATATCCATTTAAGCATTTCTTCTTTTGAGATATTTTTTTACTACGAAACCAATGATAACGACTGCTAATAAAAGGAAAATTGTTATTTGCCCCTGTCTTACCCAAGTCATGAGTTGGTCAAAATTACTAGCCCCATAAAATCCCAGATAAACCCAAACAGGAACACTGATGATTGCTGCTAAAAAATCTGTAATAAAAAAACGAAGAAAGCTGACACGTTTGGAAACGCCTGCTGTTAGAAAAATAGGTGTCCTTAGTCCAGGCATAAACCTTGCCATAAAAACTACCCATTTTCCGTATTTCTCAAATTGTTTTTGCACTGTGTCATACCTATCGGGAGTGATAATTCTTGCTACAAACCTGTTTTGCAAAATTTTCTCTCCAAACGTTAGACCTGCAGTGAATACAACTGCGTCTCCAATTAAAACACCCGCCATACCGACGGCAAACATGATATGCTCGTTTGTATTTCCAAGGGCAGATATGACGCCACCCGCGACTAAGGAAATGTCTTCCGGCACGGGTAATCCGAATCCGCAAAGAATCAGAACACCGAATACCGCAAAGTATCCATAGTCGGAAAAAAAATTGACTAGCAAGTTTAAGAAATCCATGTTTTGTAAATACTAAGTTGCCAATTAAGGCAATTCTACAAGCATTAATTTTTATGATTAAAAACATCGAAGAATTGTATAAAGAAGAAGATGCAAAGATCCAACCCTATGGAGTAAAACATCTTGCATCCAGGGAACGCGTTTATGAAGAAAAAGAGCATGAGCTTCGGTTGCCTCTTCATAGAGATCGAGATAGGATTTATCATTCTCGTTTTTTTAAGAGATTACAGTATAAAACGCAAGTCTTCACAAACTCGGAGGGTGATAACTTTAGAACGCGTCTAACGCATACCTTAGAAGTGTCTGGAATTGCGCGCTCTGTTGCAACAAACCTTGGATTAAATTCTCATTTAGCGGAATGCATTGCACTTGCGCATGATTTGGGTCACGCTCCTTTTGGACATGCAGGTCAGGATATTCTATCCGAGCTTATGCAAGGCAATGGAGGATTCGAGCACAATAAACAATCGCTTCGAATTGTCCAAATATTGGAAAAACGTTATCCTGAATTTCCTGGAATTAACTTATGCAAGGTTACACTTTCAGGAATCATGAAGCATGGAGGCGATTACGCAAAATCAGAATTAAACGAACTAAGACTTACAGAAGGACCGAGCCTTGAATCACTACTTACTGATTTGTCTGATGAGATTGCTTACACCTGTCATGATATAGAAGATGGTTTGGAAATGGAATATATTTCTGTTGAGAGCTTAATGCAAGTTAGCCTCTGGAAAGAGATGTATACGATTATGAAAAATAAATACAAAGAAGCGAGTATGGATTTACTAACCCGTTCAACCATTCGAGGAATTTTAAATCTATTAGTGACTGATCTTACTACGACTATAGAAATGAATTTACAAAAAAATAAAATCCAAACATCGGCTGACTTGAAAAAAATCTGGTCAGAGGGAATACGAATTGTAGGTTACTCAGAAGAAGTATTTCATCAAGTAAGGGTTCTAAAAAAATATTTACTCGATGATCTCTATCATCATGAAAGAGTCGTGCAAATGTCTACGCGAGGACAAGATATAATCGAAAAACTATTTGCTTATTTCCTAAATCATTTAGAAGAAATTCCTGAAGCCTATCGAAAGCGAATGGAAGAAGATGGAAAATATCGAGCAGTGTGTGATTATATTTCTGGAATGACAGATCGCTACGCAGAGCTACAGGCAAATTCTATTTCATGAGTTTTACTTTACTCATTGTTGAATCTCCTTCGAAGGCAAGGACAATTCAAAAGTATTTAGAAAGCGGCTATAAGGTAGTAGCCTCCTTTGGTCATGTGATGGATTTGCCCGAAAAAGAATTTGGAGTAGATATCGAAAATGATTTTACTCCAGAATTAGTTATCACAAAAAGGGCAATGAAAACCGTTCGAGAAATTAAGCAAATCGCAAAGACCGCTGACAAAATAGTATTAGCCGCAGATCCCGACAGAGAAGGAGAGGCAATCTGCTATCATCTTTCTACGTTGCTTTCCAGGAATAAATCTCCCTTTTCGAGAATTGAGCTTCACGAAATCACAAAAGAAGCAGTAATTACCGCACTCAAATCACCTAAGAAAATTCAAATGGATTTAGTAGAGTCGCAAATAACCCGCAGAGTCCTCGATAGAATCGTTGGCTATCGCCTAAGTCCGGTTCTATGGAAACATTTGCACAATCCAACTCTTTCTGCTGGAAGAGTTCAGTCGGTAGTTCTTCGCTGGATTTGTGAAAGAGAAATGGAAATTCAAAACTTTAAAGCGGAAGAATACTGGCGATTATCCGTAAATGTAGAAAAAAAATCGGGAGAGAATTTCTTCATGCTATTACAGGACATGGACAAGGCGATTGTAAATCAGAAAAAGGCAGAAGAGATTTGGGAGAAAATACTAGGACAAAAAATCAATTTAGAAAAGGAAGTCTCGGAAGTAGATGTAAGAAATTTTAAAAAAGAATTAGAAATTTCAAAATCAATTACAGAGGCAAAAAAGAAATATCCACCACCGCCTTTTATTACAGCTAGTCTCCAAAAAGAAGCAGGCGGAAAATTAAAATTTTCAACCAAGAAGACCATGTCTGTTGCACAAAGGTTATATGAAGGTGTATTTGCTGGTAAAGAATATGGCACGACTGGACTCATCACGTATATGAGAACTGATTCGACTAGACTTAGTGAAGAATTTCAGAGAAAAGCGAAAACTTTTATTGAGAAGAATTTCGGAAAAGAATACATTGGTAGTTTTAAATCTAGAAACAATAAGCCAGAAGTGCAGGATGCTCATGAAGCTATTCGACCTGTGGATACTTCCATTTTGCCGGAAAAACTAAAAGGTATTTTACCGCCGGATGAATGGAATCTATATAATTTGATTTGGACTAGAACGATTGCGTCCCAGATGAGTCCCGAAGAAGGAATCAATCAAAGTGTGGAAGGAAATATCGCAGGCTTTACATTTATTGCCAATGGTAGACGGGTTAGCTTCGCGGGGTTTACAAGTATTTACCCCGACTGGAAAAAGGATAAATCGCTTCCAGATTTAAAAGTAGGGGATCGAGTTAAAATTTTAGAAGCTAGGTCCGAAAAAAAACATACTGAGCCTCCATCTCGTTTTACAGAAGCAAGTATTGTTGAGAAAATGGAGAAGGAAGGAATTGGCAGACCTTCAACTTATTCCAATACAATTGAAGTATTGTATAAAAGAAAATATGCATTTCAAAAGTTGAAGTCTATTTTTCCGACCGATCTTGGTCTTGATGTGAATTCCTTTTTAACGGCAAATACTGCTTATCTCTTCGAGAATCATTTCACTCGTGATGTAGAAGAGGATTTGGATAAAATTGCAACCGGATCTTTACAACGTGTGGCTTTCCTTAAAAAATTCTATGAAAAGTTTCAAGCAGTGATAAAGCAAATTGAATTTCAAAAGCCAATTTCAAAAAAGAAGAAGTCAGAAACAGATGAAATTTGCCCTACCTGTCAGAGTAAAATTTTAAAACGAAAAAATGCAAAGGGAAAGGAATATTATATATGTTCTCGTTTCCCCGATTGCGAGTATATGAGCTATTTAAGCTGATTTCAGTATAAATTGCATTTAATTGAAAAAGAGGGAAGGAGGAATCTTTTCATTTCTCTCGTTAAGAAAAATTGGCGTTTTACCGAAATACTAAGCATGAGATATACATGCATCCTAATTATACTATTAACCACAAGCGCATTTCTTCCTTTATTGTCTGACGCAAAGCAAGAAGACAAAGTTGAGTTGATTATTTCTGATCCCAAAAAGGCGGAAGGCTCCTGGGGAAAGGAAGCTGATGAAGTCGAAGCATTTCAAGATGTGAAAATCTTTGATGATTTAAGTGAAGAAAATACAAAAGTGCGCCTAGAAGAAGCGAGAGATTTTTTTAACTCCTCTTTGGCAATTTATAAAGCAACAGAGAAGACCATCAAAGAAAAAAAAGAAATAAACACAAAAGAGAAAGAAACAAATACCCAAGATAAGTTTGAGTGGCAAAAAAAAGCGAGAGAGAATACACTTGATAAGGATTACAAGCGTATGTCGCTAGAAGGACGAAAGAAGTCAGTTATAGAACTAGTAAAAGCAATGAATGCTCTAGATAAAATTGAAAATCCAGATGCAATCACATCTCCCGTTTTTATTGATTTAAAAGCAAGTATCTATAGAGAATACATCAAACACCAATTTCGCTTAAAAAACTACAATCAATCTGGTGAAGTTTTGGAAATGTATATTGCACTAGGTGATCAGTATGAAAAAGAAGCAGAGCCTCACAAACTACTAGCTATGTGCTACGAATCACAAGAAAAGCAAACCAGTCGTTATAAAAAAGAAACAGTATCAAGCGAATACAAAATGTTAAAGAACTGTCATTTGCTTCGTTTCGCCGATCTTGCTTATGGAATTGAATCAAACCAATTCAAACGTATCGAAAAGAAAACAGTGAAGTATAATCCAATCGTTCCAAATGCGGTTACAGGCAAAGATTACGCAGCCGCTTGTGGCTTTGTGAAAAAGGAAAGCAAAGAACCAAAAGATAAAGAAGATAAAAAAGAAGTTTTGCTTAAAAAAGATGATTTGAAGGATACGAAGAAAAAGTAAAGATAGCCTTCCACGGATGAATGCAGATGGACACGCATAGAAATAGATGATGTCCAGCGATGTATCTTTCATCCAAGGCATTACAGTAAAATGAAACTATTTGATACCGGTCCAGAAAATAATATTGAATTTTTATTTTCGAAATTAGCAAGTTCATCTGAAGTAGAATGTCAGATACAGATTACCAAGGACGGGCAAATAACTATTACTCGCAGAGCGAATGTTCCTTTAGAAAAATTGCGAAATCTAGCCCAATGGCTAGATTCTCTTTGGAATGAATGTCCTCCAGCATTAATTGAAGAACTGGGTTTGAAACTCGAATTTTCCCATCGAGAGCATATTGGAGAAGGTTTCTTTTATGTTCTGGTGGATAACGTTAAGTATCTTCTTATCTATGAACAGTTAGGGCAAAGTAATGTCGCACATGCAAAAGAATTGCTTGAGTCGTTGAATATAGTTGAATAATATTTTTAATGAAATGAATTGTAACATATAGGTATTATCCCTAATACCTATTAAATTGCAGAATATACCTATTGCATCCATAATTGAAAACCAGTATTATAAAAATACGAAGCTAGTTTAATTGCTTACTTGAAATATAATACGAGGTTCTGCCGTGAAAGTCTTTCTCTATATAATTGCGCTTCTATTTACAATTTCTTGTTCGACGAATAAGGACGAAAATGATAAATCAGTTCAATACTTGACAGCGTTAGTGATAAGTAACCGAGAGAATAATGGGGCTTATTCTGTTTCAAAATCAACGGTCAATCAGAACACAAATAATTTGAATAGTGAAAGTAAAAATCCTCTACCAAAGGAACCGCAGGCGGATTTTTCTACTTGTTCGGTTGCTAAGTGCAAATTTCAATTTAGAGCGGACTATAAAGAGTTTCTTCAATTGAAATATTTTTTTAGAATAGAAATTGTATATTATTCTGATTTAAAGGGTTACTATTATTTTACCTACAATCCAAAGAGTCGAAAATTTGATCTGCAAGTAAGAGTAGGATTTAAAATCGTGAAATATGAAAATCAAATTTTTGAAACAAACATTGATATAGAAACGCAAACTGGAATTGTTTTTGCCAGAAGCGGGACAAATAGAATAAATTGGACTTATTTTTTACCGTTTTTACCAACGTTGCCAGTAACTAGGATTGGAAATCAAGTTTTAATTTGCGCACAGGATGGAACAGTAATTAGCCTGAATCTGATTACTGGAGCGAAAAATTGGATGTTTTTAAGTCCCGGCTCTATACTCATTGAGCCAATGTTATATAATGATCGTATAATCCTTTTTGATGACAGCGGAAATATGTTCTGGTTAGATCCTGATACAGGTTCCTTACGTCATAAATACTTATTAGAAGAAATGCCAGTGCCAAGTCCAATTCTAAGAGGTGATAATTTAATTGCAACGAATTCCCGTGGTTATCTTCATGCGATTAGGATGGCAGATGCTTCTGCAAGCTGGAGAGATCATTCCCTTATGGGAACCGTGGATCGTATGAATGATTCAGATAGTGGATTTATTGTTCATGGGGCTAACAGCGCATTATTTAGCTATCATAATGGTGCTAAACAAAAAATATTTAGTCGCTTGACCCCAGAGTAAATCTCTCAAGCCAACTCAACCAATACAAACTTGACCATAAACCTATGTCAATTTTACTGGTTAAAAGTCATTCGAATGCTTGAAATTCTTTGAAAGTATCTATCGGAAATTTTCTAATAGCGCTTATTCTCGGACTCTTCATAGGAGCCGTGGCTGGAGCATTAGTAGACAAGATTTTGAATCTGCATATGCTTTCTAAGTATTTGTTAAGAGAAGCGATTTCGTTTGAACTTTATATAATTAAGATCGAGATACAGTTAACCCCTGCCGCTCTTGTTGGAATGGTAGTAACAGGTTATCTCGTGATAAAAAAGGGGTAAATATGTCAGTAATTTCAATGAAAAATCTGCTTGAAGCAGGTGTTCACTTCGGTCACCAGACTCGCAAATGGAATCCAAAAATGGCTCCATACGTTTTCACAGCGAGAAATGGAATTCACATCATCGACTTACAAAAAACAGTCCAAAAAGCTAAAGAAGCTTATGATGCTCTCAAGCGTCTAACGTCTCAAAAGAAAACTGTTTTATTTGTGGGAACCAAAAAACAAGCTCGCGGTGCAATCGAAAGAGAAGCTAAACGCTGCAATATGTTTTACGTTTCCAATCGTTGGCTCGGTGGTTTATTAACCAACTGGAATACCGTTAAAAAAAGTATCGCTCGCTTGAAAAAGCTAGAGCAAATGTTAGACAACAATACATTCGAACAAGAAGCAAAAACAAAAAAAGAACATTTAGGACTTAAAAGAGAATTAGAGAAGTTGAAAAAAACTCTCGGTGGAATCAAAGATATGACAACGATTCCTGATATTTTATTTGTAATTGATCCTAAAAAAGAAGAAATCGCAGTAAAAGAAGCTAAAACACTCGGACTAACAGTGTTTGCCGTAATTGACACCAACTGTGATCCAGAATTAATCGACTATGCAATTCCAGGTAATGATGATGCGATACGCGCAATATCTCTTTTCCTTGAAACTATGTCCAATGCTGTTATCGAAGGAACCGGTGGAGAAATCCCTGAGTCTGCTAGATTTACAGATGATATGGAAGGTGACATGGGAATGGATTACCGTGGAGAATACGACGAGAAAGGTCGTTTCATCATGGACGATGATGCAACTTTTGAAAAAGAATTCAAAGAAGTAGTTGCAACTGCTGTGGTAACAGAAGAAGTCCACGCAATGAAAGAAGAAGATAAGGAAGGTTAAGAACTTGGCAGAAGTATCATCTGAATTAATTAAAGAACTAAGAGAATCAACCGGAGCCGGTCTCTTGGATTGTAAAAAAGCCCTGATTGAAAACGGGGCTGATATGCAAAAGGCTATTGATTATCTTCGCGAGAAAGGTATGGCGAAAGCTGCAAAGCGAGTAGACAAAGAAACGAAAGAGGGCAGGGTAATATCGTTTATCCACGAATCAGGCACTGTTGGTTCTTTACTTGAACTCAATTGTGAAACTGACTTTGTTGCTAAGAACGAAGACTTTGAAAAACTAGGAAAAGAGATCGCAGTTCAGATGGCTGCGGCTAACAGCTCTTATATCGAAGTTTCCGGTGAGTTAAACGCTGCTGGAAAAGAATTCAAGTCAAAGACTCCTGCAAAAGACAAGACAACTCATATCCAAGAATTCATTGCAAAATTTGGAGAAAATATTACGATAGGAAAATCTGCTCGTTTTCAAACCGCAGGTTCTGGTCGTGTAATTTCTTATATTCATAGCAATGGAAAGATTGGAGTTCTGTTAGAATTAAATTGTAAATCTGATTCTGTCGCTAAAAATGCAGAATTTGAAGAACTCGGAAAAGAAATCAGTCTTCAAATAGCAGCGGTTAATCCTCTTTATCTGAACATTTCTGATGTTCCGAAAGAAGTAATTGAAAAAGAAACTCAAATTTTGAAATCACAACTGCTAGAGCAAGGCAAAAAACCAGAACAAATTGATAAAATCATTCCTGGAAAGCTTATTAGTTTTTATTCTGAAGTCTGTTTGTTAGAGCAACAAAACATTAAAGACAATAAGAAAACTATGAAAGAAATCATTCAGGATTCGACTAAAAAATTTGGAGAAGAAATCTCTATCGGGAGATATATTCGTTACCAAATCGGAGGCTAATTGGACTCGAAAGAACCGAATCAGCAGAAACCCTATAAACGAATTTTAATTAAGTTATCGGGGGAAGCTCTCGCAGGCGAGGGTGAATACGGAATAGATGGAAATAAAACCAGTGCGCTGGCAAAGGAAATCTTTGATATTCACAAACAGAATATCGAAGTAGCAATTGTCGTTGGTGGTGGAAATATTTTTCGTGGAATTCGTGGAGTAGAAAAAGGAATCGAGCGATCAACCGCAGACTATATGGGTATGATGGCTACGATTATGAATGCTCTCGCTTTGCAGGATGCTTGTGAGAAGATAGGTTTATTTACAAGAGTTCTTTCAGCAATTGAAGTCAATTCAATTGCTGAGCCTTACATTAGAAGAAGAGCTGTTCGCCATCTTGAAAAAAAGCGTATAGTAATTTTTGCAGGCGGAACGGGTAATCCATATTTTACCACAGATACGACGGCAAGTCTAAGGGCTGTTGAAGTAGGCTGTGAAGTAATTTTAAAAGCGACCAAAGTGGACGGCGTTTACACCGCTGATCCAAAGATCGATAAGACAGCTAAGAGATATGCAAGTATCTCTTTTTCAGAATCAATTCGTAATCGACTTAAGGTGATGGATCAAACAGCCCTTAGCCTTTGCATGGAAAACAACATGCCGATTATCGTATTCGATATTTTTAAATCTGGCAATCTTGCGGATCTAATTTCCAGAAAGACTGTCGGCACATTAATCTCAAACTCAGAAGAGGTAAAATTCGCAAATGACTGACTATGTATCCCAGGCAAAAGTGAAGATGGATAAAACCATCGATGCATTAAAAAAAGATTTTTTACAAATTCGCACCGGACGCGCAAATCCAGCTATGGTCGAAGATATTAAAGTTGAGTATTACGGGGCATTAACCCCACTCAATCAAATGGGTTCAATTACTACTCCCGAGCCTAGGCTAATCATGATTACCCCTTATGACAAGACTGTAATCAAGAATATTGAAAAGGCAATCATGACATCAGGAATGGGATTTAGTCCAAACAATGATGGGGTAGTTGTTCGCATTCCGCTTCCAGAGCTAACGGGAGACCGAAGAAAAGAACTTGTAAAAGTATTAAAACAAAAAAGTGAAGAAAAGAAAGTAGCTATTCGTAATATTCGCCGCGATATCAACGATGATATCAAGAAGGATAACAGTGAAGCTTCTCAAGACCAAATCAAAGGTCTAACAGATCAAATTCAAAAGCTTACTGATTCCTACATCTCTAAAATTCAAGAGATGACCGATTTGAAAGAAAAAGAAGTTACGACAGTTTAATTCTTGTGAAGCAAAAATCAAAACTTCCCGAGCACATTGCTATCATTATGGATGGCAATGGAAGATGGGCAACTTCCAAAGGTCTTGCACGTAAAGAAGGACATAAGGAAGGCTCGCTTGCCATTGACAGACTCATGGATACAGCGATTGAAATTGGAATCAAAAATATTTCTCTCTATGCCTTCTCTACAGAAAATTGGAAGCGTCCAATTGCAGAAGTGAAGGCTATCTTTGGACTCTTAGAAAATTTTATAGACTCTAGACTTGATTCTATATTAAGTAAAAATATTAAAATTATGCACTCTGGATCTCGAAAGATGATTCCTCCAGGCTCACTAAAGAGAATTGATCGAGCAGTTGATGCTACAGCAGATAACACCGGAATCGTAATTAACTTTTGTCTGAACTATGGTTCGCAAGATGAAATCTTAAATGCATTTCATAAGATCATACAAAATCGAATCAAAAAAAAGAAGAACTTAGAAAAAGAGGTAAAACCCGAAGAATTGGAAGAAGCGCTTTACACTTATCCACTTCCGCCGGTTGATATGTTAATTCGTACCGCAGGAGAAAAAAGAGTTTCCAATTTTCTGCTATGGCAGATAGCATATGCAGAAATCTATTTTACCGATACGCTTTGGCCTGATTTTGATAAGAAATCGCTTCATGATGCGTTGGATTGGTATGCAAGTAGAACTAGAAAATTCGGGGGATTAGAAAAATGAAAGAAACTATTATGAGAATTTTGTCGGCGGCTATTTTGCTTCCTATATTCATATTCTCTTTTCAATACAGTGCATTTTTATATTACATTCCATTGTTCCTTTTGGGGCTAACAGTGATTTATCTTGGCTTAATCGAGTTCTATAAACTCTCGGATCGCGGAGATGAAGGTAGACCATTTCGCACAACGGGTTTTATTCTAGCTGTAATTATTTTTACAATCTATTATTTCAATCTCCTATTACGCCAAAATCAAATTGAAGTTCCATACTGGTTAGCAAATTCAGGAAGATTCTTAAAAGCTGATTATGAACTAGTTATGCTTGCAGTATTTCTAGTAACTTTCTTTTCTTTCGTATGGCAAATATTGCATAGACCCCTCGATGGAGCGATTTTCTCTGTAAGTACTACTGTGCTCGGTGTAATTTATCTTGCAATACCACTCGGACATTTTCTAAAGCTTCTTTCCCTTCCATTTGGAATTTATTATATTTACATAGTCTGCGGGCTAACAATGATTACAGACGCAGGAGCGTATTTCGGAGGCAGACTTTTCGGAAGACATCCAGCGGGTTTAAAAATCTCTCCGAAAAAGACTATCGAAGGTTATGTTACAGGTAGTGTCACTGCCATTATTTACTGTTTGATCATAAATGCCATATGGATTCACTTGCTTGGAAAAACGCCAGCCTTTGGAACGATTGAGACAATTCTATTCGGATTTGTTTTCTCTATTATCAGCGTTGCCGGTGACTTATCTGAATCTGCAATGAAGCGAGATGCACATACCAAAGACTCCGCTGGAACGATTCCAGGTCATGGCGGAGTATTAGACTTAGCCGATGCTCTCCTATTCACGATACCAACCGCATATGTGTATTTGGTATTCAAAGAAATGGCTGGCTTTAGTATTTAGGATTTAACTATGCAGAGAATTTGTCTTCTGGGTGCTTCTGGTTCCGTAGGCGAATCTACTTTAAAAGTTATACGCTTATTTCCAGAATCATTTCAGCTATATTCGTTTAGTGTAAATTCTAATCTTGATAAAGCAAAAGCTATCATTGAGGAGTTTAATCCTAGTTATGCGGTAATCACTTCCGAAGAAGCAGATAAATCCATACTAGGAAATCGCTTTAAAAACACACGAGTGCTCTATGGTGCTAGTGGAATGAGTGAAATTGTAAAAATGACTCCTGTGCATATTGTTGTCACAGCAGTCGTCGGCTCTCTCGGAGTCAATCCAACGATAGCCGCAATAGAAGCTAAGAAAAAAATTGCAATCGCGAATAAAGAAACGTTAGTCACCTTCGGGCCTTATATCAATACTTTATTAGAGAAATATAAAGTCACTTTGGTTCCGGTAGACTCGGAGCATAACGCATTATTTCAATTGGTTGAATCTCAAAAGCGTGAAAATATTGCATCTCTTACTCTAACTGCTTCCGGTGGGTCTTTTCGTGATTTGCCGCTAGAAAAACTAAAGCATGTCACTGTGGAAGAAGCACTCAATCATCCAACCTGGAAGATGGGACCCAAAATAACAATTGACTCTGCTGGATTAATTAACAAGGGACTCGAAGTAATTGAAGCACATTTTTTATTCGGGTTTCCTTACGAAAAAATTGAAGTTGTCATTCATCCGGAAAGCATTGTGCATGGAATGATTGAACTAATTGACGGGGCAACTCTTATGTATGCCTCTCATCCGGATATGATTTATCCAATAGCACATTCCCTTTTTTACCCGAAGCCTTACCCCTAAGGTGTTAATTGAAAGTAAACCGCCTAAATGGAAGAAATTAAATTTTTGGGAACCGAATGCGAAACGTTATCCGGCATTGGCTCTTGCCTTTGAAACCGGTAAGAAAGGTGGAACAGCACCGGCACTTTTTAACGCAGCAAATGAAGAAGCGGTTAATTTGTTTTTAACTCACAAGATACAATTTTCTGAAATCCCGGAGAAAATTGATTCTGTCTTACAATCTATAGTAATCGAATACCCTGATGAACTCGAACCTTTTTTAGAAGCAGATAGAAAGGCCAGAGAATTTGTCAGAGGTAATTCTTAGGAGGATCTTTGCTATTAGTTATATTTGGTGCTGTAATGATGCTTGGCATCTCGATTTTTATTCATGAGTTAGGTCATTTACTTTGCGGGATGTTAGTGGGAGTGAAAGCACGAATTTTCTCTCTTGGCTATGGTAGAGGTATTTGGAAAAAAAGAATTGGAGAGACTACCTATCAAATTACTGGAATTCCCATTGGCGGCTACGTCATGTTTAAGGGAGACCAATATGGAAAGAGATTAAAAGGAACTAGCGGCGAATTGCTATCAACCCCTCCACTCAAACGAATGATTCCTGTTCTTGGAGGACCACTCTTTAATCTATTTTTAGGATTCGGAATTTTCTTTATCATTGCTCTTCTAGGCGAAGACAATTCCTGGGGAAATAAGATATTCATTGATAAGGCTAATCGAGATTATTCGGCAGCGTATAAAGCAGGTCTACGAACAGGGGATCGAATTGTTTCTATTAATGGCAAATCCATTGATTCCTTTGAAGATATTTTTTCTCATGTAGGTCTTTCGGGCGGAGAAGAAATTGAAGTAGCGTATGAGCGAAAGAATGAGACTAAGTCTGTCAAAATAACTCCCGACGTTTTTTCTGCCGGCGGTAGACCTACACTCATGGTTGAACCGTTTGGAGAGAGGCATATAGTTGTTACCTTTAAATACACAGAGCAGATTGGTTACTGGTTTAAAAAAACATTTGATAGTGGTGGAAAAGCAGAAGAATATTACACAAAGAATTTCCCGAAAGAAGCTGTCATTGAATTAGAAAACAAAAAGTCCGAAAAAGATTTACATTCAAAGCTTGCCTCTCGAGCAATCGCTTATCTAAAAGATGGAGATATGATTTTAGATGTAGAAGGAAAGCCAGTTGCTACAATTGGAGAATTGCAAACTGTTCTTGGTAATTATCAAAATCAAACGGTAAATATCCATTTGCTTCGAAAAACAATTCCACTTATTTCTCCCTGGTCAACCGAAGACAAAACAGTTCAGGTTCCAGTTAGAGGCTCTGATATTTTGGAATTATTCTCTATTGCAGACTCTAGGAATCCTTCTTTTGCAATACCGAATTTGGCGATTGCAGCACATGATCCAAAGATTTCGCGCAAACTCCTAAATATCCGCATTAATGGAGAGAAGTTTAAAAACTTTGAAGAGATGAAAAAATATCTAGCGAGCCTTTCTTCGAATGAAATTCGTTTCGAAGCAGGCGAACTTGTCTATACTGCAAAATTTAAGTTAAAGCCAATTGGACTTTTAGGTTTTATGGCTGACATGAAATTTGAGCCGGAAAGAGTTAGTAAGAAAAATTCCGTTGTAGAAGCATTCATGATTTCTGCTGACAAAGTTTACCGTGCCGTAGCCACATCAGTAAAGGCAATCGGTATGCTATTTCGTGGATTAATTTCTGTAAAAGATAATCTTTCGGGACCTGTAGGAATAGTTCACTCAGCGGGAATGAGCCTTGAATTTGGATGGCTATTTTATTTGAACTTTGTTGCCAATATTTCTATCGCACTCATGTTCATGAATCTATTGCCAATTCCTGTAGCAGATGGAGGACATCTTGTTCTTTATCTTTATGAGGCTATTGCTGGTAAACCACTACCGCCAAGAGCCATTGAAATGATTTTTAAAGTCGGATTTATATTTTTATTAATACTGGGAGTTTATGTAACGTTCAATTATCATTTTCTGCCAATGGGTCTAAGAGTTTTAAAGAAGATAGAAGCAATCGTGCGTGACGAAATGGATAAATCAGGAGCACTTGAATTCGAATTACCAATCTTAACTCCTGCTGATATTTGGGAACAAAGTGGAAGATGGGAAAAAATGGGAAAGGAAATGTTTCGAATAAACGACCGTCATGATGTTCCGCATTGTCTCGGTCCTACTCATGAAGAATCGTTTACTTCTTTGTTAAAGCCAATTCTTAAGTCATACAAGGATTTGCCGAAGAACGTGTATCAAATTCATACAAAATTTAGAGATGAAATTCGTCCGCGATTTGGCGTTATCCGCTCGCGCGAATTCATTATGAAAGATGCCTATTCTTTCCATGTAGATGACAGTTCTCTTGATGAAACCTATCAGCTCATGCGTAAAACTTATCGTCAAATATTTAACCGCTGTGGTCTAAGCACAATCCCTGTGCAAGCCGATTCTGGTGCAATGGGTGGAAGTGGATCCGAAGAGTTCATGGTGATTTCTCCAATCGGAGAGGACACACTTGCAATTAATCTGGAAAGCGGATACGCGGGTAACGTAGAGAAGACTCCCGTGCAATGGAATCATTCAACGGATAAGAAAGATTATCCAACGATGGAAAAAGTTCCAACTCCCAACACAAAAGCAATTGAAGATGTAGCAAAACTTCTAAATATAGAAGCAAAGAATACAATCAAAGCAGTGCTTTTAAAAGCGGATGAGAAATTTGATGTTCTTGTTTTTATTCGCGGGGATAGAGAAGTGAATCCTGTTAAGGTTAATAACCAGTTTGCGTCGTCTGAGGTTCGTCCTCTTTCCAATCCTGAATGCGAGAAATTGGGAATTGTAGTTGGATTTACAGGACCTGTTTTGGAAGAAGCAGTAGCCTCCAAATTAAAAATCCTATATGATAAAAGCATTGATCCAAACGAAGCCTATGTTGTAGGGGCAAATGAGCTAGATGTGCATACTCGTAATTTTGTGCTTTCTCGTGATTTAAAAAAAGAAGTAAATCAGAAAGATTTTTGCATGGTGGAAGCAGGGGATCCCTGTCCTGTTTCTGGCAAGCCTTTAGCTCTCGAAAAGGGAATTGAAGTGGGTCATATTTTTAAATTAGGAACAAAGTATACGAAAGCGTTTGATATAAAAGTTTCTGATAAGTCCGGCAAAATGGTATTACTCGCAATGGGTTGTTATGGAATTGGACTCAATCGAACGATGGCTACAATTATCGAGCAAGCAAATGATGAAAAAGGAATTATCTGGCCAATATCAGTTGCTCCGTTTGAAGTTTCTATGGTTAGTATTTCAAAAACAGAAGAAGAAATGAAAAAGGTTGAAGAAATTTACAATCATTTGAAAGCAAATGGAATTGAAGTATTCTGGGATGATAGAGATTTAGGTCCTGGTTTTAAATTCAAAGATTCGGAGATTGTAGGTTTTCCAATTCGCCTAACGCTTGGAAAAAACTATTTCGAAAAAAATGAATTTTCTCTACTCAATCGTAAAACAGGGGTAGAACAAAATATATCGTTCGAATCGAAAGAGAAATTACTTGGCGAAGTAGAAAAGTTGAGACAGGAATTGTATAACGCATTAGTGTGAGGAAGATTTGCCACAGAGGTAGAAAGTGTTGAGTTTTTTTACTGTCATTTCGAACATCGCTTGGCAGAAGGCTTTGTGGCAAAGTAAAAGGGTGGATGTGAGAAATCTATTTTGCAACAGAACGGTAGTATTAAGCTAGATAGACCTCTCACGATGATGCTGTTCGAGGTGACAGGGGTAACTCTCAGTGCCTCTGTGGCAAAGAATTAATCTTAGGAGCAATTTATGAAAGATAAAAATTTTGGGGAAGAGCAAGGTTATTTTGGGGATTTCGGGGGACGTTATGCGCCGGAGATATTAACGGATGCACTCGTTCAATTGGAAAAAGTATATTTAAAACTTAGAAACAATCCTAAATTTTTAAAAGAGCTTCAATACTACAATCAAAATTATGTTGGAAGACCTTCTCTACTAACGTTTGCAGAAAGATTAACCAAGTCTTGGGGTGGTGCTAGAATTTGGCTCAAGCGAGAAGACTTAAATCATACAGGTGCGCATAAGATTAATAATACGGTAGGTCAGGCACTCCTAACCCGTGCTATGGGAAAGAAAAGAATCATAGCAGAAACGGGTGCGGGGCAACATGGATTAGCCACTGCAACTGTTGGAGCACTCTTTGATATGGAAACTGTTATTTATATGGGGGCAGAAGACGTTAGACGACAGGAATTAAACGTTTATAAAATAAAACTCTTAGGTGCCAAGGTAGTTCCTGTAACGTCTGGGACTGCAACGCTTAAAGATGCAACGAGTGAAGCAATGCGGGAATGGGCACTGAGTGTGGCAAATACGCATTATATTGTAGGATCAGCCATTGGTCCTCATCCGTTTCCAACTATAGTAAGAGATTTTCAATCTATCATTGGAAAAGAAACCAAAGAGCAATTCAAAAAGAGAAATAAAAAGCTTCCTGATGCTGTCATTGCCTGTGTTGGTGGTGGTTCGAATGCAATTGGTATGTTTTACGGATTTTTGAAAGACAAGAAAGTAAAACTCTATGGCGTCGAAGCAGGTGGACTTGGAAATAAACCAGGAGAGCATTCTGCGACGATTACATTTGGTAGACCTGGATTTTTACATGGAACTAAGACATTAATCATTCAAGATGCGGGTGGACAAATTGTTCCGGCACATTCCGTATCCGCAGGTCTTGATTATCCAGGTGTCGGTCCTGAACACGCCTATCTTGCTTCCATAAAACGCGTTGAGTATGTAAGTGTGAGCGACAAAGAAGCGTTAGCCTCCTTTATTGAAGTTTCTAGGATGGAAGGAATAATTCCTGCCTTAGAGACTGCTCATGCGTTTTCTGCTGCCAAGAAATTAGCGAAAGAGATGGGAAAGAAAAAAGATTTAGTTATTTGTCTTTCAGGAAGAGGGGACAAGGATACAATGGAAGTTAGCCGCTTATTAGGAGATAAATAATGGGAAGCTTAAAAGAATGCTTTGAGAACAAAAAGAATCGCAGTAATTTTATTCCTTACATCTCGCTAGGTGATCCGGAGTATGCGCTATCTGTCGAATGGGCGAAGGCACTCATTGACGGAGGAGCAGATATTTTAGAATTAGGAATTCCCTTCTCTGATCCTACCGCTGACGGTCCTGTGATTCAGAAGTCTTATATGCGAGCCCTTGCAAAAGGTTTTTCGATGGATAAAGTTCTAGAGACTACGAAACAGATTCATGCGTATAAGCCGAATATACCTCTTGTATATCTAACTTATTTGAATCCTGTGATTTCCTATGGAGAAGAAAAGTTTTTTAAAAAAGCTTACTTGGCAGGAATAAGAGGAATTGTTATTCCGGATTTACCTGTAGATGCAAAAGATTCCGCCTATGTGCTTGAGAAAGCGAGAGCTAGCGAAATTGACATTATTCATTTGATTACGCCTGCAAGTTCTAAAGAGAGAATTGAGCAAATAAAAAAAGTAGCTTCTGGATTCATCTACTATGTGACGTCTTATGGTGTTACAGGAGAAAGGGCGAACTTTGCGCAGGATTTAAAGATGAGAATTGAAATGGTTCGCAAATCTTTAAAGCTGCCTATTTGTGCGGGATTTGGAATTTCTTTACCGGAACAAGCAAAATCAATCTCTGCTTATTCTGATGGAATCATTATAGGTTCCGCAATTCAAAGAATCATTGAGGAAAAATCCTCTCATGTAGATGCCTGTGCGAAGGCATTGCATGAATATGCAAAAGAAATTGCTAGGGCTGTTCATTAATCTTGTTACTTCAAAGGAAATTCTTGACGATTCTAGTTTCATTCTGAATCATTCTAAAAGCCCTAAATTCAAACAAATCAACCGGAGTTACCCAAATGAGTGAAAAACAAAGTAAGCTGTCAATCATAGATATCATATCTTTGACTACTTTTTCTATTGGAGCCCTCGCTGTCTCAATGAGTGCTTTTTTGCCGCCGAATATTCTGTCTGCGCAAATGAGTATTTTAGGAGTCATTCTGCTTCTTGGTTCTTTTTACTATGTATATAAATTCATAGAAAAAATTTCAAAGGAGAAGCAGGTAATAGGAAGTATCCTCATTGCTGTAGGTCTTGCCTTAACGATTTTTACCGCTAAGAATATTTTGAAACTAATGCAAACTGCTGAGGAGTCTTCTATTGCTTGGAGATTCTATTTATTGAAAGGCAGTCCGGGCAAAGGCGCGCTAAGCTCTGATAAAGGATACATTGAAAAAGTAAACGAAATTGAAGGGGCACGTAAAGATATTCGAATCATTGGAATCAAAACAGAAACTCTCGAGAAGTTGCAGGGCAACTGGCCTATTGATTGGAAAAAGTATGCAGAGCTTGTAAATGCATTTAAGGGAACTAGCAATATGCTCTTATTCGATATTTTCTTTGTAGACTATAAGCCTGTCCAAAAGGATGCAATGGAGGCGGCACTCAAAGGAACTAATAATGTAATGTTTGACTATTCGATTGAATCGACTGCTGAGTCTAGAAGCTCAGTGATTAATCTTGATTCAAGAATTGAAAAACTACGCCGATTCAAATTGAAGCATGTGAAAGATGAAGATGATCAGGGAGTATCCTGGTTAAGTTTTGCCGTTCCTCCGATTGAGCAAGTAACAGAAAATTCTGCTGGAGTTGGATTTGCGAATATTCGAAAAGAAGAAAGTTCGTCTAATCGTCATATGCCGCTTGTTGCCAAAGTTTACAATCATGGTCCGAATAACGAAACAGAATACTATCCATCGATTGACTTAATTGCAACGGCTCGTTTTCTAGGAGTTGATGTTGTAGAAGATACAGAAGTTGTAATGGGAAAATATGTTAAAATCAAAAACATTCCGAAAAAGATGATTAAAGACAAGAATGGCGAGCATGATATCATGACCATCCCGAATCCAGAAAGAGAAATTGTAATTCCAATAGATATTTACGGGCAAATGGAAATTAACTTTGTAGGCTCTCTTTTTTGCTTTAGAGATGATGATTTATACGACGTAGCTGAATGGGGCAAAGAATATGCTACGCAGTATTCTGATACAATCTTTCTTGTCGCAATGTATTATGCTACCGGTAGAGGTGCTTCAAAGGATACACACCTTTCACCATATGGGGAGATGTCTGGAATTGAGCATCACGCGCATGCGATCAATACGATTTTAAACCAGAGTTTTATGGCTGACTCGCCTGAAGGGGTAAATCTATTTATCTTCTTAATCGTTGCAATAATTATAGGGTTCATTCAACCCAAAGTAAAAACATGGTTTGCTTTTATTTTCATTTTCTTATTTGTTATAGGGTATACAGCAATTAGCCTCGGTTTATTTTCAAAGTTCAATCTGATAATTCCCCTTCCAAGCATAGTCATTGAACAATTAATGGTGTTTGTTGCAATTATTGGATTTAAAATTTTAACAGAAGAAGCAAACGTTAAATACATCCGAAATACTTTTTCCAAATTCGTTTCAAAAGATGTAGTAGATGAGCTTTTGAGACACCCTGAAAAAATAGCACTAGGCGGTGCCAAAAGAGAAATCACAATTTTCTTTTCAGATATTAGAGGTTTCACCACATTATCCGAAGCTCTAAGTCCAGAAGAGCTTGTAAAATTATTAAACGAATATCTTTCTACTATGACAGAGATAATCATTGAGTGTAAAGGAACCATTGATAAATACATGGGTGACGCTATCATGGCATTCTGGGGCGCGCCGGTTGACTTAGAGGATCATGCGTATTATGCGTGCGTTGCTTCGCTCATTCAAATGGATAAATTAGCGCAATTGCAAGCTAGCTGGAAGCAGAGAAATCTACCTTCCATTGATATAGGGATTGGTTTGAACACTGGATCTGCTGTTGTGGGTAATATGGGTAGTTCGCAGCGAATGGATTACACTTGTATGGGTGATACGATTAATTTAGGTTCACGCTTGGAAGGTTCTAATAAGACTTACGGGACAAATATTATTATTTCGGAATATACATTTGAGAGAGTTAAAGACCGAGTATACGCAAGAGAATTAGATTTAGTGCAAGTAAAAGGAAAAACTCATCCTGTAAGAATTTATGAGCTAATAGGTTTAATCGATGATGAAGATATTAAAAAAGTTACAAAGCCGCTGGTTATTTCCTGAAAATGAGTTTTAAGTATTTAGATAAAATTAATGATCCAACTGACCTACGAAAAATTTCTAAAGAAGAGTTAGAAATAGTTTGTTCTGAAATTCGCACTTATATCATTGATACACTTGCGAGCGTTGGAGGTCATTTCGCTAGTAACCTCGGAGTTGTTGAGCTAACAGTTGCACTGCACTATGTATTTGACACGCCTATAGATCGTTTGATATGGGATGTGGGTCATCAGACTTATCCGCATAAAATTCTAACGGGTAGAAGAGAATCTCTTAAAACTGTTAGAAAATACGGAGGAATATCTGGATTTCCGAAAAGAGAAGAGTCAAATTATGATTTATACAACACCGGACATGCAGGGACTTCTATCTCGCAGGTTCTAGGAGAAGCGGTTTCTCGTGATTTGCTGCATAAAAATTATAATTGTATAGCAGTCATTGGAGATGCGTCAATTGCAACAGGTATGGCACTGGAAGCACTAAATCATGGGGGGCATATAAAGCCGAATTGTTTGGTTGTTTTAAATGACAATTATATGTCTATCTCTAAAAATGTTGGATCTATTTCAAATTATTTAAACAATATAATCACTTCCACTTTTTTCAATCAATGGAAAAAAGTATATTACACTATTCTAAAATGGTTACCACTCATAGGTCCTGCACTTGTTAGTGTATCGCGAAGATTAGAAAAAGGTTTCAAAGACTTCCTTGTTCCAGGCGCCCTGTTTGAAGATTTAGGTTTTCATTATATAGGTCCAATTGATGGACATGATATTCAAAATCTAGTTACCGTTTTAGAAAAGGTTAAAAAAATGGAAGGACCTTTGTTACTCCATGTAATCACTCAAAAGGGTAAGGGCTATATACCGGCAGAAAATGATCCAATCAAATACCACGGAGTAACGCCGTTTAATATTGAAGATGGAGCGATGAACGTAGATTCGAAAATTGGATATAGTAAAATCATTGGTGAATGTTTGATTCGTATGACTACAAAGAATCCTGCTGTTGTAGCAGTAACTCCTGCGATGATAGAAGGAAGCGGATTAAAAAATTACTCGATAAAATTTCCAGAAAATACCTTTGATGTAGGAATCGCGGAGCAACATTCAGTAGCCTTTGCCGGTGCTTTGTTAGGAGGCGGGGTAATACCGTTTATGTGTATTTATTCTACTTTTCTGACTCGTGCCTTGGACCAAATGGTTGAAGATATTTCCCTAATGAATCTGCCTGTTCGTTTTGTAATTGATAGAGCAGGGTGTGTTGGGGCGGATGGAGAGACGCATCAAGGACTTTTTGATTTGGGATATCTTTGTAGTCTTCCTAATATGAGTATTCTAGCTCCTTCTAGTGCTCAGGATTTAATTGACTCCATGTTTTTCATGGAAGACTATACGAAGGGACCTATTGCAATTCGTTTTCCCAAAGCGAGCGAGTCAGCGGATAATATAAATTATACCAAACGAAATAGTTTGACGGAAGGAAGACTAAGAGTTCTAAATGAAGGCAAAGATGTCACAATTATTTCTGTCGGATCTATGCTAGATACGGCAAAGAAAACTCAACAAATATTAGAAAAGTCTAATATTTCCACTGGCATGATAGACTTATTTTGGATTCGTCCACTGGATGTAGAAGGGCTAACAAGCATTATATCCAATTCAAAACATTTCGTGATTCTAGATGAAAGTTATTTAGATGCCGGTGTATCAGGTTATGTCTTAAACAGAATTCATCCAATGTATTTGAATCGATACATAAAGACGTTTGCATTTCCACCTGACATAATCACCCACGGAGAAAAGAGTGAAATTTTTAAACACTATCATCTAGATGAGAATTCAATCGCCGCTGAAATTATTTCTTTTCTCAAAAATTAAAGACCTGAAATTGCATAACCGATTATATATATAGCGGTTAGTTTCATGGAACAAATAAACTTTATATCAGCACATAATGAAGTAGGTAAAGATCATTTTAATTCAGGTGACATAGAGAGAGCTAATTTTTATTTTCTGAAAGCAATGGAGGAAGATGAAAACTACGAAAGCCTCTTTTATTTAGGTTTAATTGAAAATCAAGACGGTAATTATAGAGAAGCGCTTTCTTATTATTACCGTGCCATACTGCTTAATCCTGATTATGGAAATCCATGCAACGAAATCGGCGTCATCCTCCTCAGACATGGAAGAGATAGAGAAGCGGTATTTTGGTTAAAGCGCTCTATCAGATGTTCTATTAACGATGCACCACATATTCCTCTTTTCAACTTAGCCACACTTTATAAAATGTGGAATAGACCAGAGCGGTCCCTTCAGTATTTACACAAGGCAATTATGATCGCGCCATCTTTTAAAGAGGCGATTGATCTTAGAAAGCAATTGTTAGATTGACTTCTTACTTTGTTAATAGCTTTATAGGCTGAGAAAAAACAATTTCATAATCTAGGTTTGAGTTGTAGAATAATGTGCGTTATCCGGTAACTCAACAAAAGCGTCAAATTTCTTTCTTCAATTTATGAATATTGCTACCTTTAACATATTTAAAATAATCACGCTCGACGGCTTGGTATAAATAATTGTAATAAGCTGCAAGTCCTGTGCTTCTTCCTGCTGCCGATTGAAATTTAAAGTATTCAGCGATTTGAGATCGGATATGTGGATTCTTTAAATCACTTCGCTGGAGGATAATCATGGTTGGTTTTCCCTTAGGCACAAAGTCTGCTGGAATTGTAATGATAGCAGAATAGAAAAGCATTGCGTTTTCAATTGTAGAAATAACTTTATCATCATTCTTTTCTTTTGCGAAGATTTGTGAATTTGCTTTGATGAGGTCTAGATTTTCCCGTATTGTTTCTTTTAGACTTGCTCTATCATGAATTCTTTCTTCAATAGAATTGAATTTAGCCTTGAATACATAGGACTCAGATGCTTTTAAAACTTGATTGGTTTTCTCTGTTTCAGTGCCAACTGCTTCATTGTCAGAGTCAGAATTTCCTTCTTCTTTTTGTTCGCGGGTAATAAACGGTTTGCGCCTGAATAGAATAGCAAGGAAGAGTCCGGCTACAAGACTCACAGGAATGCTTAAGAGAGCAAAGAGTAGATCGTTATACGTATTGTATAAAACTAAAAAATAGATGAGTGAAATTGTAAATCCAGTTACACCTGCTACGAGATTATAATTATTTTTAAATTCAATTCTATGTCTTCGTTTTGTTTCTTCATTTCTGAGTTCTTCAATCTTTCGAAGCAACTTCTCTTTATCTGCTTCTGTAACCATTGAATCAATGTCTGTTCTATTGGTTTCTTTGAATTTGCTCAAAATTATTTTCGAAATATCTAATTGTTTTTGATAAGCCTTATTTTCCATTGTCAAACGAGTTAGATTGTGAATTACGCAAGTAATATAACCCGGATGAGTAACGTAAAAAAACTCTTTGCCTTCATTGCTCATAGATTCAAAGAAACCATATTTGGTTTGGATAATTTGTTTTAGATCTTTTTCAAGTTCGTATAATAGTTGTTTGTCGGCGATATTAGATTTTGCAAGCGTTGCCCGTAAATCTAATACAAATAAAGTAAGTTTATCCTTTGTATGGTCATCGATTTTTTTTTGCACATTATCCAGGAATACGCTAGATAAGTATTTTTCTTTATATTTAACAAGATCATCCATTCGGGCATAAAGTTTTTTACAAATTTGAATAGATTCTTCGCAAGTCTCTAGAATTTTTTTTACATTCTCGTCATTGGCTGCTTTTCCAGGAAAAAGGGAGATTAACTCAAATAATTCGTCCATTCTTTCTCGAATCGATTCTGGATCTTCCGGATAACTCGTGTTATACTTCTCTTTGTATTTCGAAAGGGTCGATTGATAAAGATGAAATTTTAATTTTTCAGCGGAGCTGCCCAGATATTTTAGAACAAATTTTTCTAGGCTTTCTACTTGCGACTTATAGTGATAAATCACTTCTGGAACTTTTGTATATTCTCCCGTTTCAGTGAATTCAACTTTTTCTTGAATCATATGATAGTCTGGTAAGATTTGAACAAGCTTGTCTGACTTTAACCCATAATTTGTAAAATCTTCGATGAAGTCGGTTAATGGGATGTATGCGTAAGGCTGAAATCCTTTCTTCAATAGACTGATTAATTCGCTTTCCACTGAAAGTAGCTTCGGAAATAGCCATTCACTTCCGCTTTTACTAAGTCTTAAAAGAGACATTTCTGTCGTATCGTCTGCTCGTCTTGTGTTCTTAGATCGTGTGGTAAGCATTTGGTCAATAATTCTCTTGGAAGAATCAAAGCAATTATCGCGGTAGGGTTTAATCGGTGTTTGCTTGTCTTTTTGTGGGGCTATTAGCATAATCTTGGGAATAATTTTATTACTCTCAAGGATTAAAATTGGATATAGATAACCATATTTCTCTCTGCCATTGGTATAAAGATCAAGCATTTGCTTTAATGCACCGTTGATAGCTGCTGGAGTTTTTTCAGTTTCCTTTAAGGAACTTTCTTTTTGAAGCAGGGTATGTAAATAATCCAGGCTGAGAAGGCTACTCGTTTCTGTGTCAGAACCATTAAGGCTCTTCAGTTGATTGTGTCTGTCTCTTGCCAAATCCAAAATTCTTTTGAGTAGGTTTGTAACTTTAGAATAGACAGGAATATGAATAAAGTCAGCCGATTCCTCTTTTGTTTTGCTTCCCATTTCAGAAAAGGCAGACATCTTGGGGTCTGTTAAAATACTTTTTGGATCCATTTTAATTTCTACTCGTTAATAATTTTCGGATTTCAGATTTCATAGCAGTATTTTTTTATTTTTTCAGATGATGATTTCTTTTAATAGTCTTGAATGTCTTTTTTTAACAATATCTACCTTATCATCTAAAACGAATCTATCTTTTACGACTATCAGTCCATTCGAAAAGGAAAAATTTTGATCGGATAGGAACTCATTGATTCTATCCGAATTGATATCCATGATGTCTACCATTCGAAGTAATTCCTGTAAGGAAAAACGGAAAATAAATTTATCTTTAGTTTTGTCAGCGTCTGCTTTTGCCATTTCATCTGCGATAAGCATCTGCAATTGAATATAAAGTTTTACATTCGGATCGCTTACTTTTAACATATAAACTCTATGAAACGCATACCAAAGTCTTCGCGATACAACATGAAATATCTTAACGAGTATTGTTTCGTCTACCTTTTCCAAAATTGTATTGGCGGTTAATCTTTGTATAACGCAATCTTCAAATGCTATTGCGGTTGCATTTCTAGATCTTTGGTTTAGAATTGCCATCTCTCCAAAGATTTCTCCTTTGCCAAGAATTCCAAGAATAAATTCATGCCCATCTACTAATTTACTAATTTTAACAGACCCCTGAAGAACAATATAAAAGTAATCGTCCTCAGGCTCATCTTCTACAAAAATAATATCGCCTTTTTGTAATACAAAAGTAGAGTCATCAGTATAATATGGATAATTCGGTAAGGAGTATTTGGGATTTTCTTTCTTCAACATATCCTGTGCTTCTACAACCTTATCGGGATCTTTTTCTTTTTCAAAATTCCTTCTAAGTATTTCTTAAGAGAAAAGCAAGCTAGTTTGTTTTGTTCGTGTGTAATATAAATTCTTGCATTCTGGATTAATTTTTCAGGGTAATCCTGATTATCCGTTTTATCTTTTTTGTCAGGATGAATATGGTCAATGAAGGCGCGAAGTTTATCTGCGTTGTAAGAAATTATTTTTAAAAATACTTCCTGGTTATTTTTTAAATACTCAAAGAAGCTTTCTAAAGAAAGTCGAATTACAATGCAATCTGTCGCTGCTATGAGTGTGCTACTATGTGGATTTCCTGTTATGGCGGATACATATCCAAATGTATCACCTGGTAAATACCGATTCAAATTCTTAGAGGCAAATTTAAAAATGGATTCAATATTAATTTCCCCTGATTTGAGTATATGAACAAATCCGGGATTAGGAGTATGCGCCATTGAAATCATGGCACCTTTGGTGTATTGAACAATGGCTTTACTTGACATAGTTTTTTTGATTGCGAATCGGTATATATACCAGATATCAAATCAAGGTAAAGATTTCAATGAGAAAGATAATTCACAGCTAACTACTAATGGGTTTTGCCCCCGAGACACCTCAATGTCATTAAGTTAAGGAAAATGGGATGTCACGCAAAGTCGCAGAGAGGCTAAGGGTTTTAAAAGAGCTATTTTTCTTTGGATTTATAATGTTTTTAAACAGTTCGTATCATGCAAAAAAAATCTTTGCGGCTTTGGGTGACATCTTATCTTAATGACATTTGGCGAAGCGGTGTAATTCCCATAGGAGCAGCGTAGGCGAAGGGGTCTCAGTGAAAACATACAAGGTAAGAGAGAGGATAAACCGCTTGGGAAATAACCCAATTACGGATAATGGTAGTCGAATAAGAAGTAAAAGACTACAGAAAAGATTATTCAATTAATACGGATGCTTAAAGAGAAAATGAGGGAAATGTCTCGAATTTTTTTTTAAATAGTTTTCATGGAAAGCCGTGTGCGGTAAATCCTCATGCACTGTTTGTTGAGGGGAAGGGAGGTCGTAAGACCCCCTTTCTACTCTACTGCTCGGAGTTTATGCTGAGCATTACCGAAGTATGGTGAAAGATTCTATTAAGACTTATAATCTGGGTAAGCTTCGTTTCCATGCTCTAATAAATCAAGTCCAATGATTTCTTCGTCCTCACTTACTCTAAGTCCAATTGTTTTCTCCATTGCAAAAAAGACTGCATAGCTGAGAGTAAACGACCAAAGGAATGCCAATGCAACTCCAGTCAATTGAACGCCTAATAGAGAGAAACCACCTCCGAAGAAAAGACCATTAGGTCCTGATCCAAAGTTAGCATCCGCAAATAAGCCTACAGCCACTGTTCCCCATGCTCCATTGATACCATGCACACTCACAGCGCCGACAGGATCATCTATTCCTAATTTATCTAAAAGTAAAACTCCGCCAACTACCAATAATCCGCCAATGAGCCCAATGATTACAGCCGAGGTTATTCCTACATTATTGCAGCCTGCGGTAATAGCGACTAATCCCGCTAAGCCACCATTTAAAGTGATTCCAATGTCAGGCTTTTTAAATAAAAGCCAACTTAATGCCATAGCAGAAAGTGCTCCTGCCGCTGCTGACATATTTGTTGTAATTGCAACGATGGCAAAGGAACCACCGTTAATTACACCGGTGCTTCCTGGATTAAATCCAAACCAACCTAACCACAAAATAAAAACACCCATGGCGGCTATTGTCATATTGTGTCCTAAGATAGGGATGATTACTCCACCCGGTTGATAACGACCGATTCTGGGTTTTAAAACCATTGTTCCTGCAAGTCCTGCCCAACCTCCGATTGAATGAACAACTGTAGAGCCTGCAAAGTCGATGAATCCCATTTTTGCTAAAAATCCTACATTCTTTACATCGAATAGATTTGACCATACAAAGCTTCCAAAGATTGGATAAATGAAGGATGTCATTAGAAAGGAATACATTAAGTATGCTGTAAACTTTGTTCTTTCTGCCATTGCACCGGATACAATCGTAGTAGCAGTTGCAGCAAATACCAATTGAAATAAGAAGAATCCAAATTTAAAGGAAGAAGGCTTTCCCGATTCATCCAAAAGTAAACCTGTTTCTAGAAAGGATATTTTTCCAAGTCCGACTCCTTCTATAATATGTGGACCGAACATTAAGGAAAAACCAATTAGCCAAAAACAAATGGATCCTAATGTAAAGTCGGAAAGATTTTTCATTAGAATATTAACAGCGTTCTTTGCTCTTGTAAATCCTGCTTCTACAAGGGCAAATCCAGCTTGCATAAAAAAAACTAAAAAGGAGGCAATACAAACCCAAAGTAGATTTACTTCGCTTCTAAATACTTCTGATTCTTGTTTAATAGCAAGACTAGCTTCCTTTAAGACTTTGATTTCTTCTCTAAAAGATTCAATGATCGGATCTTCCGGAGGAGGAGCCGTATCGCTTTGACCTGAATCTTGCGAAAAAATTGGCAAGCTTAAAAATAAAATCAATGTGTAAACTTTTATCATTTTTTATTCCTTATTCTTTAAATGAATTATTCAGAAATCTCTTCCGTATTGGTTCTAATGAATGTAATTCCTTCTAATTTTTTCAGGGATACTTTTAATGCATCATTGCTCGGAGTGCTTTTAATTCCCTGCTGTAATGTCTTGATTGCCTTTGGGATTGCATTTTCTTTTAAATAACACTTTGCCAATAAAAGACTAGCTTTTGCGAATGTATGGTCACAGGAAAGGGATTTCTTTAACGCTCTTTTGGCTTCGGGTAGTCTATCTGAGTTAAACAATGCTTTGCCGTAAAGGTAGTGGATAATCGCAGTATCCTCTCCACTCGTTCGAATGTACTCGTCTATGAATTTCACACTCTCTTCGTACTTTCCATCGTTGTAATACATTTTCCCCAGGAAAAGTAAATTATCTTTGATAGATGGATCAATCTTGTATGCTTGTAAGGCAAGAGAGTAGGCGTCTGCATTGTTTTTTTCTCGTGCAGAAACTTTTGCCATTCGAACCAGAGGCAAAGCATCCGTAATCGTGGTATTACATTGTAAGAGAAGCATAGCTAAGTCATCGCCATTTTTTTGTCCACCTTTAAATTCTTTCCAATCGGATAATACCGATTGCACGATGTCCTTTGCAAATACATTACTTTTTTCACTCTTTAGGCGCTCTTTGGCTTTTATAAAGGAATCTATGAATCTGGAATGTCCATATTCCTCGCTATTACCATCTTTTTGTTCTGTAAAACCATCTGTGAACATCAGCAAGTATTCACCGGGTTCAACCTTGCCATACATCTCTTCATAGTCGGATTTTTTAACATCTAAGATTCCGAGTGGAACACCTCTTGAGTCAAGCTCATCTGTTGTATTATCATTTTTAAAATGGATGATTTTTTGATGACCACCATTGATATAAGAATACGAATAATCATGATAAATTCGTAAAATAAATGCTGTAAAGTAGGTGGATTCAGGAAGCTGTGGCTTCAAAGCCTTTCCTAATTGCTCCATAATTTCTGCCAGACCGAGACCTTGAATCACAAATCGATTGAAATGAAAGTGAATTGCCATTGTTACGAGTGCAGCAGGAATTCCATGCCCGGATACGTCCACCATAATGGCTGTCATGGTGTTGCCTTGCTTGACCACATCAAAATAATCGCCACTTACTTCTACCATTGGCTCATAATGTGTGCCAAAATAAATTCCGTTCCAAGGATGAAGCTGGTGTTGTAGAATTTGACTTTGGACATTTCGTCCCATCTTTAAATCCCATTCCAATTGAGACAGAATAGCAGCTTCTCTAGCTCTTGCGGTCATTAGACCCTCAATTAGTCTTACGCCGGTCAAAGCAAGAGCTAATTGAGCGCCTAAAGCCTCAAGAATTTCCAGATCATCTTCTTTATAAAAGAATGCAATGTCAGATTCTACAGATATTGTCCCTAGGACGTCATCCTTGTAAGTAATCGGTACACAGAGTACGCACATCGTAGTCTCTTGGTCGTCTAAAAAATCCGGTGTCTGTCTCAAATCAGGGATGATTAAAGATTTTTTAGTTTCAAATGCTTGCCCGGAGTATCCCTCACTAGGAAGCAAATTTCGTCTAGGTGGTGTAGTTTCTTTGATGTATTTGATTGGAACTAAAAGCTCGCCATCCCAAAGTCTCAAAGTAGTATTATCGCATTCAAAGATTTCCTTGCAGAGGGTTATAAGGGTATCAAAAAGGTCTTCCTCCCGCCCTACATTAGAGAATTCCTTACTAATATAGAGCAATACGGCAATCTTGTTCTGATCAGACAAACCACCGACCACCTTTTTAGCCCCTCTAAATGAAATTACCTTTCTAGTTCCATATTTTAGCTCTATCATAGCAATTGTCCTTCCTTAATAATATGCAAGTAATGTGCCGATTCAATATTGTTCTATACGCTTATTATTTAAACAATCCATCAATTTTGTTTCTAAAAAAAACTATTTACTTAAAAAATATACCTACTCATTTTTCTGACACAAAAGATGCGTTATTTTTATTGCATTAGTGTAAATGGCAAGCACTATTTTTGCCCGGGATAGATGAAAGATACTATCAAATATACTGTCAATGTTACTGTTCTCAATACTCTCTACTTTTTAGAAGTATCTTTGATAGTATCCTTAATAGTATCAGAGATCGAAAGTTAGATAACCCTTCAGAGGCTTATTGGTTGCTATTTTCCTAATCCTCCGTGATCTTTTGGTGCTTCTTGGAAAAAAATTTCTCTACGATAAATGCAAAACCAGAGAAGGATAAATAGTAATAGTATTTGACTTTCTCCTGAAATGAGCAAAGGCTTTAAGGATATGAAACGATTTATACTAATATTTGGGTTTTTACCAATTTCTTTTTTAGGGGGGGAGGCCTCGATGGATTGGCAACAATACATTCCGCAGAATCAAAATGCAAGCGTTAGATATGGAATTACGAATTTAGGAGAAGAAACTATTTCTTCGATTACCATTCATGGACCCGCAACAATGAATGGAACTAAAATTCTAGAACTCGTAGAAGTGAATGGAACCTTGAATGCAAATAAGGCTAATATCAATAAGCTTACTCTTAACGGGAATTTTGAAGGTTTGGATATTCATTTGAAAGAAGGGAAGATTAACGGAACAGTTAGTTTACGCAAGAGCAAAGTTTCAGGAATCATTACTGTTTACGGACTATTAACCGCTAGTGAATGTGAATTTTTAAATTCTATCGTAATTGATTCAACAGAAATTCATTTTTCCAAATCGACTCTGCAAGACATTAATGTAATAAATAATGCTACGAATCCTACAGTGCAAAAGATTTATCTAAATGACAATACCATTCTAAAAGGTAAGATTTCATTTAAAAGCGGCAAAGGAGAAGTATTCGCTAGCGGCAAATCCACAATTACCGCATCACAAGTAATCGGAGGAAAGATTACTCAAAAGGATTGACCTTAATAGAAGAATACTCTCTGCGAACTCTGTGTTTCCTACGGTCAATAGGTCATTTCTTAACAGAGTTCCTTCTCATTTAACTAGGGGCAGAGTAAATGTAAAATTACTTCCTTCGCCAAATTTGCTTTCTACCTGAATAGTTCCACCTTGTATCTCAGTGAGTTCTTTGCAAAGGATTAGTCCTAGCCCCGTGCCTCTTTCATTAGCAGTTCCTAGTTTAGTAAACTTGGAGTCTATTCGAAATAGCTTATCAATATTATCCGCTTTCATTCCTATCCCAGTGTCGATCACGGATATTTCTACAAAATCGTCCGAGACTTTGGTGGATACAGTCACTTTGCCCCCGGGAAATGTAAACTTTATAGCATTTGTTAATAAATTTCTAAGAATTGTGTTTGTTAAAATTGGGTCAGCAAAAATAAATTTTCCAGCAGGTAGATCAAGATGGATTGAAATATTCTTTTCGAATGCATTTCCACTCACTAATGGAATTGTCGCTTCAATGATAGCATCGATAGAGGTGATCATTGGATTAAAAGATATTTCACCAGTTTGGGACCTAGCCCATTGCATTAGATTTTCTAGAAGGGCAAATGCGGATTTGGCGGAAGTCTGAATCATGTCAGAAAGTTTAAGTAATTCCTTTGACTTTATATCTTCCAATCCTTTAACTTTTTCTCGGAGTATATCGTTTACTCCTAATATACCTGCAAACGGATTACGAAGATCATGCGCTATGATATTAAAAAATTTGTCTTTAGTTGCATTGAGTGCTTCTAGATTTTGTGCATTCTCTTTTAGTTTTTCCGAATTGTTTCGAATTTCAGTTATATCAGATACAATGCCAACAAAATGTTCTAAATTTTCTCGGTCTATTTTCAAACCTGCAACAGTAAGATTTGTCCATATAGTGCTGTTGTCTTTTTTGAAGTATCTTTTTTCCATAGAAAAGGAGTTGATTTCTCCTCGTCGTAGCTTCGCGGTTAACGCAATATTTACTTCTAGGTCTGTCGGATAAGAGATGTCAACTAAATTCTTCTTTAAAAATTCTTCTTCCGTATAGCCGAGCAAATTGCAAAAAGTAGGATTGACTAAAACAATGTTGCCAGTATTCATTTCGACAATTGCAATGCCTAAAGGAGCATTATCAAAAATGGCGCGAAATTTTAATTCACTCATTTTCAATTTGTTTTCTGCCAATTTTTGTCCTGTAATTAGTTCATGTGCAATGACAATATTTCCACTTCCGTCACGAAAGCGGGTAACACGAGCCCGAAACCAACGTAATTCAGTCGGGCTATGGCACGGATACTCAAGCGTAAACTCTTCTGCCTGTCCGTGGATAACGCTCATAATCCCTTCATACATGGGAAGGGCTTCTTCTGATCTAGAACCTGTTGCAGTTGTGCAAATATCCAAGTAATTAAGTCCTATACTGCTTTCTGTCCCCGATGAATTTGTTTGAAAGAAATCACGCCATCTTTGATTTACAGCAAGTATGATTCCTGCTTTATCTATAATACAAACATTGGCAGATACTGAGTCTAATGCTGCTTGTGCAAAGGCAGCCGAATTGAGAAGAGAGTTATTTATATTCATTAAGATACCCAGCTAGCGGCAAAGTGAAAGTAAACGTGCTTCCTTTACCTAATTCACTTTCTACCCAAATTTTTCCGCCTTGTTTTTCTGCGAATTCTTTGCAAAGAATTAGACCGAGTCCGGTTCCTTTTTCGCTTTCAGTTCCAAGATTGGAGAATTTTGAATCGATTCTAAAAAGCTTATCTAGATTCTTTGGCTGCATTCCCATGCCTGTGTCAGAGATTGAAACTTCAACAAAGTTACTTGTAAATTTATTGGAGATGATTATTTTTCCGTTCGGAAAAGTAAACTTGATCGCGTTGGTTAAAATATTTCTAAGAATTGTCTTAGTAATTTCGGGATCAGCGTAGATAAATTTTTCTGTATCTAGTTTTCTTTCTATGGTTATATTTTTTTTGAATGCATTGCCTTCGACTAATATGAGAGTAGCCTCAATGATTGCATTGATGGACGTAATCATTGGTTCAAAACGCATATCTCCTGTCTGTGATCTTGCCCATTGCATCAGATTCTCTAAAAGCGAAAAAGCGGACTTTGATGAGGATTGAATGAGTTGAGAAATTTTTAAGATATCATTTGAATTCTCAGTGTTCTCTAATTTTAATTTTTCTTCTAGCATCTCAGATATTCCAATGATCCCAGCAAACGGGTTACGGAGATCATGCGCTATGATATTAAAAAATTTATCTTTAGTCTGAATAAGGTTTTCCAATTCAATCATGTATTTATTTCTTTCTTCATCGGCTCTTTTCTTTTCATTGATATCTCGTGCATTTAACAAAACCCCGATAATTTGATTGGCTCTATTTTTAATTGGGGCATATTGTATTTCAAACCAGAGCTTAGTATTGTGAATGAGAAAAAATTTTTCCATCACAATTCTTTCTCCTTGAAGCGCACATTGAAAGTTTTTTTCGAATAATTCTTTTTCTTCTGAAGAGATAAAAGATAGAATAGATTCGCCGACTCTAAGTTCAGTATTGAATATCACTTTGGCGTTATTAGCCGCAACATTATTATAAAATTCAATAGTCTTATTCGGATTCAAAAAAAGAATAGATTCTAAACTATTATCTAAAATTGCCCTTGTTCTAGCTTCCGATACACGCAATGCTTCTTCTGCATTCACCCTCTCGGTGATGTCTGTTCGAATAGCGAGGTATTGTTCAATTTCTCCATTTACATTTCTAAGTGGAGCTATAGTTGTGGCTACCCAATAGTAACTCTTATCCTTTGCACGGTTTCTAATTTCTCCGTGCCAAGTGTCACCACTTTGAATTGTGGAATACATATTCTGAAAAAAAAATTTAGAATGATAGCCTGAGTTTATGATTCGATGGTTTTTGCCGATTAATTCTTCTTTTGAATATTTGCTGATTTTACAAAATCGCTGATTAACATAAACAATCGTTCCATTCTTATCAGTAATAGCGACTATTGCATGTTTGTCGATAGCGTTTTGTCTTTGCGCAATTTCTAAACTCGATTGTCTTAATCGAGTATACAATTCTGTATCAAAGTCTTTGTTTTTTTTTAATTCGGTAATATCATCAAAGGTTATATAAACTCCAGAAGGATCCGATTTCTCCTCTGTAAACACTGGAATAGCTTGAATGTTTATCCATATGTATTTTTGCGCAGCAGAATTAAAAACTCCCATTATCTTATTTTTTATTTCTTTTCCTGTTTTTAGAGCTACCGATGATGGATGCTCTTCACCTGGAAATGGGTAACCATTTTCTTGTATCGCCATCCAATTGGTATCATTAGAATCTCTTCCTTGAATTTCTTCCAGGGTAATACCGAGTATGCGCAGAGCGGAGGCATTCGCAAACTGTATTTTGCCTTCTGAATCTTGAAATACGAAGCCTTGGGGTAGTGTGTCAGCGAACGCTTCCGTATTAAGGTGTAACTTATATTTAGGAATATTGTTCATATACTCTATTTTGCTTTTTTTGGGCTAAGGATTAAAAAGAATAAGTCTAGTTTAAAGACTTTTTTACTATTAGACATTGATTTTATTTTTACTGACAAGCATTTTTCTTTGCCGAGGCAAAAATACTTAATTTTGCGTAAAGTTAAAAATAAATTTCGTTTTTTTAAGATTCGTTTTTTTATCATCGAAAAATTTTACATTCTGGCATAGAACTTGATTGAATACTTGAAAGTTTTTTCATACCTATCAATCTTGTTTTAACTGTGATAAATGCAATGTTGAAACCCAAGCCGATGAACAAGCTGATTTCGCTGATTTTCCTTTATTCCTTTGCGCATTCATCGATTTTTAGTATTTCTCGACCGCCGCTACTAGTGTCACCTATTGATTTATCCGAAAAAGGCTTGGATTTTTCTAATCAAAAGGACTCCGAAAAAAAGAAATCTTCCAAAGTTCCAGCTTCCTGGGGAGGAAGTTCACTTGCACAGGAAACAAAGAAAGTGGATGGGTTTGACATGACGGTCTATTCTCTTTCTGGTGGAGCTTGGATTCTCCATAAAAAAGTGAAATTATCCGCAAGCACAATAGAAATTCTAGGTGAAGAGGCTTACAAGGGTTTTCTCAAAGGACAAACGAAAGTGGAAGATCCTGAAAATGGAATTACGCTGACCGCAGGAAAAGGAATATATGATAAATCCGCTGAGACTGTTATCCTAGAAGGTCGTCCCACTTTGTATTTCAAAGACAAAGAAAAAAAGATTACAAAAATCACAGCTCCTTACTTAAAGCGATATTTGTCTGACAACAAAACTGTATTTGAAGGTGGAGTTATTGTGGAAAATGGGGAGTATACTATTTATTCGGAGACAGCAGTGTTCTTAGAAAAAGAAGATTCGCTTCTTATGGAAAATTATCCTTTTATTTTTGGAAAAGATACATTTTTGACAGGAGAGAAAGTTACCTATTCCAATGCAACGAAGAATACAGTCTTAGAGAATGATACAATTCTTTTAAAATTAGGATACGAAAATCCAAGAAAAAAAGCTTCGTTAAAAAAAGATGCAAAGTCGGACGCGGATAATGGCGATAAGCCTGAGTCGCAAGAATCGGATACACCTGAAAAAGTAAAAAGAATTTCTATATTCACCGGTGAGAAAATGATTTACCAAACAGGTGATGACGAAACCCGCTATGTTGGTATGTTTGGAACAGCTAAGATGTTGCGGGATGATTTTGAGTTTAGTGGTTCTTATATAAAAGCATTCGGAAAAGAAAATGGAAACATAGAAGCAAAAGAAGAAGTAGTTTTACTGGACAAAGAAAATCATATTAGATTATCCGGAAATGTTTTAGAGCATAGCAAAGAAAAAGATTATACGCATATTACTGATAATGCGCTAATTGAATTTTTAGACAAGGAAAATGCAGAAGTAAATTCAACTATGACATCAATAGAAATAGAAAGGTTTGGAGAGAAAAAAGAAGTGGTCTCTCGCGGAGATGTCAACTTAGTATCCAATGAATCTACTGTGCATGGAGAATATGCGACGTATTTCGAAGAATCAGAAAAAATGTATGTAGAAGGAAATCCAAGTTTGAAACAAGAAAACAAAACTGTATATTGTGGGCGAATCATCATTTACCCTAACTCGGATAAAATTATTTTAACAGATGGACTAAACGTAAATAAAAAATGAGCCAGAAAACATTTAAAATGGAAAATCTAGTTAAAATTTACAACAAAAGAAAAGTTGTAGATGGAGTTAGTTTTAAAATTACAAAGGGTGAAATTGTTGGACTCTTGGGACCGAATGGGGCTGGAAAAACAACATCCTTTTATATGTCGGTAGGTTTTGTGAGACCTGATTCAGGACATGTATTTATTGATGACCAGGATGTAACTGCAGCACCCATGTATCAAAGAGCAAGACTTGGAATTGGATATCTTGCACAAGAAGCTTCTATATTCAGAAAATTAACAGTCGCAGAAAATGTAGAAGCAGTGCTACAAACTTTAAATCTATCAAGAAAAGAAATTCAAGAAAGACGAGATGAGTTACTCATGGAGTTACAGATCATGCGAGTTGCCAATCAAAAGGCTTTACTCTTTCCGGTGGAGAAAGAAGAAGGTGTGAGATTGCACGCGCTCTTGCGACAAAGCCTGATTTTATTTTGCTAGATGAACCTTTCGCGGGAGTCGATCCAATTGCAGTCAAAGACATTCAGAACGTAATCAAGAGTTTGCGCGAAAGAGGACTTGGAATTCTAATCACTGACCATAATGTAAGAGAGACTCTGAAAATTACAGACAGAGCCTATATCATGTATAGCGGCAAAATACTAATATCCGGCGTAACACAAGAACTAGTGAATGATCCGGAGACTAGAAGAATTTATTTAGGCGAGGACTTTACACTCTAATGCTAAGCCAACAATTAGTTCACAAACAAACTCAGAAATTAGTGATGACAGCTGATTTACGTCAGTCTATCGAATTATTACCGTTATCCACTCTAGAACTAGCAGATAAAATACAGGCAGAATTAATTGATAATCCTCTTCTAGAAGAAGTATTCAATCCCGAAAAACCAAAATCGCCTGAGCTTTATTCTGTGACAGAAGTTCGTGATAAAGAAAAGAGAGAACTGAGTAAGAGCACAGAAGGTAACCTGCAAGATATGTATAATATCGAAGGTCCTTACAGGCACGACAATGAAGCAAGGGACAAAAATCAAAGTATGATTGAAGCTTCTCCCCTGAGAGAAAAATTAAGCGATCATTTGATGTCTCAACTACGACTCTTAGATATTACGGAAGAAGAATTAGAAATTGGGGAAATTTTAATTTCTATGATTGATGACCATGGATTTATCACAACTCCATTCGAAGAAATATCGAAAGAAATGAATTTAAGTCTGAAACTTCTAAAGAAGGTAATTCAGAGTATCCACCAATTAGATCCGATAGGAATTGGAGCGGCTAATATCCAGCAAACGCTCATGATACAAGCTAGGATTTTAAAACCAGAAGACGAAAATCTATATATTCTACTAAAAGATCATTTTAAAGATTTGGAAAAGCTAGATTATAAAAAAATTTCCAAGGCGATGAAAATATCAGAAGAAAAAGTAGAGCAGATTGCAAAGAGTATTAAAAAATTAGAACCTTATCCTGCCACATTATATATTTCAAAAAAAACAGACTATATTGTGCCTGACGTAGTCGTAAAAGAAACTGACGGTGAATTTACAATTCATATCAATGATGAATGGATCCCTAAAATTTCTATCAACAAAGAATACAAAAATGTTTTAGTAAAATCATGCAGTCCGGCAGATAAAGAATTTATTACAACGCGAGTCAATTCTGCTCAATGGTTGATTCGCTCTATTAACCAAAGACGTCAGACGCTATATCGAGTTATGAATTCAATTATTGATTTTCAAATTGACTTTTTTAAAAATGGTATTAATGACTTGAAACCACTCACACTAAAAGACATTGCTGATAAACTCAGTATGCACGAGTCTACTGTATCTAGAATCACAACGAATAAATATGTGCAAACATCTTGGGGAATTTTAGAACTAAAATGGTTTTTTTCTTCCGGTTTAAAGTCAGCAGAGGGAGGTAAGGAATCCTCTAAAAAAATTCATGATATGATTCGCACTCTAGTCAAAGAGGAAAGTGAGGATAATCCGCTCTCCGATCAAGATATAGTTGATATCATGGGCAAACGCGGAATTGAAATTGCAAGAAGAACAGTAGCGAAATACAGAAAGATCTTAAAGATACTTCCATCAAATCGAAGAAAAAGAATACGGGATTTAAAGGCGAGTTAGATGTCTATTGCGAGTATAAGTGTTGAAACAATTGTAAGGGAACATCCTGAATTAGAATTAAAGCTTATTTCAGGAGAAAAAGGAATTTCGAAAAAAATTTCCAATTCAGAAATCAATAGACCTGGTCTTTCTTTGACTGGTTTCTTTGATTTTTTTGCACATGATAGAATTCAAGTATTTGGAAAAGGGGAGTGGGCTTATTTGAATTCCCTTTCAGAGGAAAAATTACTTTCTATTGCTGAAAAATTCTTCTCTTATTCACTGAGTTGCATTATTTTTACACATGGGAACCCTCCTCAAAAAGAATTAATCAGCAAGACGGAAACTCTCCATATACCGCTCTTTGTGTCTCCAATGTCAACGCATAAATTCATCACACTGATTTCAGATGTATTAAATAAAAGTCTTGCCCCTAGAACGATGCGGCATGGAGTTTTGATTGAAGTATTTGGTATTGGAATTTTACTCTCCGGAAGAAGCGGTGTGGGTAAGAGCGAGACGGCGCTCGAATTAATTGAGAGAGGACATCGACTAGTTGCTGATGATATGGTGGAAATTCGCCGTTATTCGGAAAGTTATCTGATCGGAACTTGTTCTGATATTCTAAGTCATCATATGGAAATTCGCGGATTAGGTATTATCAATATCAAAGATATATTTGGAGTTGGCTCTGTGAGAGATAGCAAACTCATAGAACTCATTATTAATATTGAAGAATGGTCAGAGGAAGTTGATTATGATAGAACAGGTCTAGATGAAGAGACGGATGAGATACTTGGGGTGAAAGTTCCATTTTTAAAAATTCCAATTAAACCGGGGCGTAATATTCCAATCATTGTAGAAACGGCAGCCATGAATCAACGTCTCAAGAAAATGGGAACATATGGCGCACGCGAATTTAATAGCAAACTAACAAACTATATAGAGCAGATTAAAATTGAAAAAAGTCACATTAAAGATTAAAAAAGACGGACACGGAATGCATGCACGCCCTGCTTCTTTATTCGTGAAGCTGGCAAGTCAATTTCCTTGCGACATCACTGTGATTCGGGATGATGTTGAAGTTAACGGAAAAAGCATAATGGGGCTAATGATGCTTGCCCTCTCATCTGATGTAGAATTTACAATTACTGCTGATGGAAAGAGAGAAGACGAAGCTTTGGAAGTTTTAGAACAACTTATCCAAAACGATTTCCAGAAATGAAATTCTTTAAAGAAATAAAACTCTCCGGCGAAGGTAAGTATTATCTTAGAGACTTATATATTTTTCTTCTGAGTATTTTTATTTCCATTTTGCTTGCCGAAACCATTATATTTTCTGACTCGAATGCAATTGATTTAGTTGATAAAATATTCGTTTATATCTACATTATTTTTCCACTGTTTTCTCTTGCCTTGATTATTTCGTATATCTATAGAAATATTCGAATCAGACAAACTGGAAAGCTAAGAAGCGTTATCCGTTACCGCTTAACGCTAGCCTTTGTTTTTGTATCTATTCTACCATCCATTCCAATTGTGCTCTTTTCTTCGAATGTAGTTGGTCGTCTTGTGGAAAGTTTTTATCGAATTGACATTTCAGAAGCACTGAAATCAGCCATTTCTGACGTAAAACAGGCAGAGGAAGAAGATAAAAAAAACATAATCGCAAAGGCAAAGCTTTTACAAAGAGCGGTTACGAAGGGTTTTGCGCAACCTGAAAATATTTACACCAGAACATCCGAACTCGGTCTACTTCAAAGCGACAAATACTATGTCGGGATTATTAAAGGTGGTAAAGTAATTGCAGAGACAATTCCTCTCTATTCCATTATACTTTTGCAGAATTTCACAAAAAAGACAGATGAGCCTTACGAGAATTATACGCTCTATCAAAAAGATAAATCCTATATCTTAGTAAAAATTGCATCGAAGGAAACGGATAATTTCGTTATACTTGGAAGAAGAATGCATATCGGAAATGAAAAGAATACTTTCAATGTTATCTACACAGAAAATTCTTATAACTCTGCCGATTTATGGAAAGAAAAAGTCCCTTTTGCACTTCGATTTTCTCTCGGTGTATTCTTTATTATGATGTTTGGTATTTCGATTATCGTTTCTTTTCTTCTCGCAAGACAAATTTCCAGACCAATCGTTCAACTTGCTAGCGCAACACAACGAGTATCCCGTGGAGAGATAGACGTTCAATTGGATTTGAATGAAGAAGGGGAAATGGGAATCTTGATTGAATCATTCAATCAACTCACAAGAGATTTAAAAGCGAAGAACGAAGAGTTGCTGCACACACAAAGAATTGCAGCATGGAAAGAAGTTGCTCAGAAAATGGCACATGAAATAAAAAACCCACTGACTCCGATTCAACTTTCAGCAGAAAGAATTAGAAAGAGATTAGACAATCCCAATCGAGAAAAATTTGATGAAGTAGTTCGCAATGGAACAGAGACTATCATTGGTCAAGTTCGTGTGCTCGAACATTTAGTAAAAGAATTTTCAGAATTTGCAAGAATGCCAACTCCGATTTTAATCAATCAGCAGTTAAATCCAATTGTAGAAGAGTCTGTAAAATTATTTATCGACAGTATCAATATAAATTTTGTTTTGAAACTTTCTAAGAATTTGCCAGAAGTATTTATAGACAAAAGATTATTTTTAGGTGTAGTAAATAACCTTATAAAAAATGCTGTCGAAGCAATTCAAAATCATAGAAAAGAAAGTTCAGACACAAATGAATCACAGGATGAAATTCTGGGAACGATTCGAATTAGCACAAAGCTAGAAAAAAAACTCTTACGAAAGTCTGTCGTGCTCACAGTAGAAGACAGTGGACCTGGAATTTCTCCCGAGTTAAAAGAAAAAATATTTCAGCCCTATTATTCGACGAAAGGTGGACATGGAACTGGAATTGGACTTGCGATTGTAGAGAAGACGGTTTACGACCATCATGCGCACTTGAGCCTAGATGAATCGACTCTTGGCGGATGTAATTTTAAAATTGAAATTCCTCTTGAGGATAAATAATGAAAATTTTTATTTTAGATGATGAGATTGAGATACGAAAATCTCTTCGAAATATTTTAGAAGATGAAGACTACTTAGTAGAAGATTTCGCAAATGGAAAATCTTTACTCAAGGCTTTAGCAAAAGAAAGACCATCCCTTTTACTTTTAGACGTATGGCTGGGAAAAGAAGATGGACTTCAAATTCTAGATGAGTGTAAGAAGATTTATCCGCTACTTCCGATTGTCATGATTTCAGGGCATGGAACTATTGAGCTTGCAGTCAGTGCTACCAAAAAAGGAGCAGTTGATTTTTTAGAGAAGCCACTTTCTATCTCTAAGATTTTAGATACAATTAATACAGTGCTCGCAAAGCAAATCAATTCAGAAATTCCAGAAGTAAAATTAGAATTTGATCAGATTATTGGTGAGTCGCAAGCAATTAAGAAAGTCAAGTTTGCAATCTCGCAGGCTGCGTCAACTAACGCACGCGTTTTTATCTATGGAGAGAATGGAACAGGAAAAGAACTTGTTGCCAAATCCATTTATTTAAATTCAAAACGAAAAGAAAATCCATATATTGAAATCAACTGTGCTGCAATTCCAGAAGAGTTAATTGAATCGGAACTATTTGGATATGAGAAAGGAGCCTTTACAGGAGCCGTAGAAAAGCGAATTGGGAAATTTGAAGCGGCTAACAACGGAACTATTTTTCTAGATGAGATTTGTGATATGTCTTTGTCTACACAGGCAAAGGTGCTTCGAATTTTACAAGAGCAAAGATTTGAAAAGCTGGGAAGTAGTGAGTCTATTACGGTTGACGTTCGTGTGATAGCGGCAACGAATATTCCTGTAGAAGATGCAATCAAAGAAGGAAAGTTTAGAGAAGACTTATACTACAGGCTCAATGTAATTCCAATTATCATTCCCCCACTCAGGGAGCGTAAGCCTGATATACCTCTACTGTTAGATTTTTACATTCAGCATACGATTAAAGAAAATGATTTACCTTCTAAAAAATTAGACAACGAAGCGATTGCACTTCTGACTAATCATTTCTGGCCTGGAAATATAAGAGAGTTAAAGAACGTAGTCGAAAGACTTTGTATTATGACGATAGCCGACACTATCAAAGGAAAAGATGTAAAAGAAGCACTGATTGGTTTTAAAAAAGCAGAAGAAATTTTCGAGCAGGGCGATTTAAAAAAAGCCAAAGAAGAATTCGAGCGTCAATACATCATAAAGACTCTGCAACTAAATGAGGCTAATGTAAGTAAGACGTCCAAAATATTGGGTGTGGAAAGAACACATCTATACAGAAAAATAAAATCACTGAATATTCAGATTGATAACTTGAGCGACTAATGAATAACGAATGTATGCATTTCGGAATCTGCGCGGGCTGTGATCTTTTAGATTTGCCTTATGCAGAGCAATTAAAAGAAAAAGAATTAGAAGTAAAAGATATTTTCAGGGATTGGAAAAATCTTCCAATTAAGAAGACAATGCCAAGTCCAGAAGAGTATTTTTACAGACATAAAGTGCAACTTCCCTTTGGGCATAAAAAAGGCAAATACGAAGAAATTTTAACTCTAGGTCTTCATGCAAAAGATTATTCTAAGATTATTGATTTAAAGGAATGTAAAATACAAGACGAAGCTCTATCGGCTATCGCATGGGATGTGCGCGATTGGGCAAGAGAAGAAAAATACACTGCTTACAATGAAAGATATGATAGAGGATTCTTGAAATATCTAATTCTTAGAAAGAGCCATTTTTCGGGAGAAATTCTAGTTTGTCTGGTGACTTCAACACCGAAAGAAATTGTAAAAAAGAAATTGGAATCTTTGATTCTAAAAATTCAAACTACTCTTTCTAAACCAGAGCTAAAAGGAAAATCAATATTAGCCGGTATAATACAAAATATCAATAAAGAAAAAACTACAATGGCAATCGGGGATCACGAAAGACTTCTCTGGGGAAAAAAATATATTAAAGAAGAATTGGGTGGATTCAAATATAGAGTGGGGCTATCCACGTTTATCCAGGTGAATCCTTTTCAGACTCCAAGACTCTACGAAGAAATTATAAACAATGTTCCAGAAGGGGCTAATGTAATTGATGCGTATTGTGGAATTGGAACCATTTCTCTTTGGCTTTCCAAAAAAGCAAAATCAGTTTTAGGAATTGAAAGTAATCCTCACTCGATAGAATTCGCAAACATAGCAGTCAAAGAAAATAAAATTCGAAATGTAAAATTCTTAGTGGGTGACTCAGCAAGAATTCTTTCACAGCTAGAAGGCTCGCATGAAATTTTAGTTGTGGATCCACCAAGAAGTGGACTGGAAAGAAACTGTGTGAATGCAATTCTTGCGATGAATTTTAAAAAAATAATTTATGTTTCCTGTAACCCTGAAACGCTAGAGGAAGACGCTAGAAATTTATCCAGACAGTATACACTAAAATCTGTGCAGCCCGTTGATATGTTTCCGCAAACATTTCATATTGAGTCAGTTGCCATTTTTGAAAAATAAAAATGAAACTTTCTATTACAGTAAAACCCGGAAGCAAAAAGCCAGGAATCGAAATCATAACGGATACCGAGTGGCTCATTCGAGTGCGTGAACCTGCGACGGAAGGAAAAGCGAATCAGGCAATTATTGAAGCTGTCGCCGAAAAATTAAATCTTCCCAAATCCAGGGTGGCTCTTATACGCGGTAGTAAATCCAAGCAGAAACTGATAGAAATTTTGTAATGGAAAAAAGCTATACATTGAAGCTAGCATTGATATTTTGTAAAGGTTAATTATGAAACTTTGTTTATTCCTCATTCGAAATTTTTTCTTTGCTATTTCTTACTTGTTCTTTTTGGGAGAATTTCTCTCTGCTCAAACCACGCCCTCTGAAGAAATAAAGCAATATAGATTTGTAATTGCAAAGACGGGACTTACTCTTAGGACAAGCCCCGATACTGAAGGGGAAGCAGTGGAAACAATTCCCTTTGGTAAGGTAGTAGAGGTTATTACCGAGTTGCCCGAGACTGTAAATGTGCAGGGAAATATATCCAATTGGTTTGAAGTAAGATACAAATGGAACAAAGGCTATGTAGTCAGCGGCTATTTAAGTGAAGCCTCAGAAAGCCCTGAGAAGAAAGTTGTAAAGCAAAAAGAGTATTTTGCGACATGGAAAGGGGATTGGAAATGTGGAAAAGAATTTTCGAATCTCAAGATAAAAAAGAATGGTAGCTTTTCTGGTTGGTTGTTTGGTGGAGGAGATGATTCCGGCTGTGGTGGAAGTCCGGTGAAAGGAAGCTGGACGATTAATTCTTTGGGAGAAATTTGCCTAAGAACGAATGCGGACGAATCTTGCTTTTTTATTTTCAATAATAAGCTAATTGCGAATTTGAATTCTGCGGCAGGGTTCAAAGAAAATTATGAAAGTGAATTTATGAGTGGTCTCTCAAAGGTAAAATAGGATTAGCCGATGGAAACAAATCTATACAAAGAATTTGCGCAAGTCCTTTCCGATGTTGAATATCTAGTCGAAAGAAATGAATTTGAAATCTTTCGATTTGATTTTGAAAAAAATCCTAAAGATTTTCAATTCAAATGGAATCCAATTCTTACTAGCCCAACCAGGCAATCAGCCACAACAATTACAGCTAGACCAACAGTTCTAGATAAAAATTTTTCCTGTAAACTCTGTCCTAAAAAAATAGGGGCTATTCGTAATTTTACGCACCGCGGCACAAAACCTGTATTAGTCCTTCACTACACAAGTGAATTTAGAAAAGGGCAGCCTGCGCTTACAAAGTCAAATCCAAATTTAACGCTGAGGACAAGTGAATCAGAAGATTTATTTGATAGACTCATCAAAAAAGTCTTTGGCTTTAGCTCTAAAGAATTTTACTTTCAAGAATATCCTGCTTGTTCTTTTAATCACAATGGATCGAGCCCTGAAGATTGGAAAGATAGGATGAATGCCTGTGATACGCATGTGAAAGAAACAATTGAGTCACACGGGATAAATGCTGTTATCCTTATGGGCTCTGCCGCAGTATTGCGATTTGGCGTAGAAGGCGCAAAAGCTCGCACGGGAAAAATAGAAAATTTTAGCTTTGGAGGAATTGAATTACCAGTGCTTGTGATTCGTTCCCCCGAAGGAGTTTTCTCTCTCGAAGAAAAAAGAAAAAAACTTGAGTCAAACAAAATAAGCGACGCTTATAAGCAAGCCAAGAAAGAGGAAGACGAAGTGAAACTTTCTCTTGTAGAGCAATTAACTGGATTAAAAAATACGTTAGGTCTAAATTGATTCGATACGCAGAAGTTGCCATTAACCTTCCGATTAAAGACGAGGACACTTTAACTTACGAAATTCCTTACGAGATGAAAAATCTAGAAGTAGGGAAGCGCGTCGAAATAGAAGTTCGTAATAAAAAAATGGAAGGCGTTGTAATCGAAATCCATTCGCTGATTCCAAATTACAAAACCAAATTCATTCAGCGCGTTGTAGACAAAGAGCCAATTATCACAACTCCACAAATTGAACTCGGAAAGTGGATGAAAGATTTTTATGTTTCTACACTTGGGGAGTCACTCTATAAAATGATTCCTACAGGTCGAAGAAATATTTCGGGAGAAAAATTAGACATAGCCGCCGAATCCAAATTGTTAAAATTAAATCCAGACCAACAAAAGGCTTACAAAAACATTCGCGCCACATTTGGGACAGAATCTACACATTTACTTTATGGAATTACAGGTAGCGGCAAAACAGAAGTATACATTCATTTGATGTATGATTTGCTGAATAATACAGATAAGTCGGCAATTTTTCTAGTTCCCGAAATTAGTCTTACCGTGCAAATCTTAAAGCGACTTGAATTGATTTTTGGAGACCAACTGGCAATGCTTCATTCGGCAATGAAAGTGTCAGAGAAATTTCGTAATTACCAACAGATTCTAAAAGGCGAGAAGCGGATAATCGTGGGAACCCGCAGTGCTATCTTTGCTCCTGTAAAAAATCTAGGACTCATCATCCTAGATGAAGAGCATGACGGTTCTTACAAAGAGCATTCGAATCCAAGGTATCATGCAAGACAAATTGCGATGCAAAGATCTAAAATGAGTTTAGCAACTGTTGTGCTTGGCTCAGCAACTCCGTCCATTGAATCTTTTTATCATGCAAAGCGCGGCAATATATCGTTTCACACAATGAAAGAAAGGGCGAAATCAGCGGAGCTATCGAAAGTTTTCCTCCAAGAAAAAAAAGACGACAAGGATATAATTAGCGATACACTACTTTTTAAAATCAAACAGCGACTAGATAAAAAAGAGCAAGTAGTTCTGCTTCTCAATCGTCGTGGACATAGCCCGCTTATTTTTTCTAAAGCAGAAAAGAAAATGTTAGAATGTCCGAATTGTTCTACTAATCTTTGCTATCACAACAAGGGCAAAGCCATTTGTCATCTTTGTGGGTATAATGAGAGTTATGGGAAACTAAGTGATCGAATGAACGGTGAAATTGAACTCATGGGAGCAGGGACACAAAAGCTAGAAGAATATTTATTAGAAAAATTTCCAACTGCAATCATTGAAAGACTCGATCAGGATGCAACTAAGAACAAAGAAATATTAACCGATGTAATTGGTCGCCTAATAGCGCATAAGATTGATATACTCACAGGAACACAAATGATTGCAAAAGGTCTTGATGCTTCTCACGTAACTTTAGTCGGTGTAATCAATGCAAACACAGGACTCGGACTTCCTGACTTTAGATCGAGTGAGAGAGTCTATTCCCTATTAACCCAGGTATCCGGCAGAGCAGGGCGCTCTGAATTAAAAGGGGAAGTCATTATCGAAACTTCGAACAGCACTCACCCAGTGATTCAATTTGCAACAAGACAAAACTACGACGAATTCTTCGAACATGAAATTCTAGTGCGAAGAGATTTACTCTATCCTCCTTTTTGCAGGCTCATTCGTCTACTCACTCGCTCAAAACTAGAAACCAAATCAGCAGAATCCATCGAATTTATCAAAAAAGAATTAGATATTAGAATAGCAAAATCTGATTTAAAAGACGTAATCGTTCTAGGTCCCGCGCCTGCTCCCTTTTATAAAATAGATTCAAACTATCGAAATCATATAGTCATCAAATGCAATTCTCTCCAAAAGCTAAGGGATATTATCCGCCAAATCAAAATGTTGCCCTTACCCGCAGGTGTTTATTTGGAAATAGATATTGACCCGATGGATTTGGTATGAGGGGAAAGCTTTATACGAATACATTGCATTGTCCAATTACACTGCATAGTCCTTGCAGGCTATGCAGGAAGGTATTTCGCTCCGTTGGAGCTTAGCCCCGAATGGGGCGCAATATCTCAGCAAGCCCTTGCCGATGTATTTGTAAAGAATCATCTTAAACAATACTTTAACTAAAAGGAAACTTTTATGCAAATCATAAAAAACAAACAAGAACTAAACAAAGAAATTAAAAAGCTAAAATCCAATGGTAAGATAGTTGGCTTTGCTCCAACGATGGGATTTTTACATGAAGGGCACACTACGCTTTTTACAGAATGCAAAGCTAATACTGATATAACGGTGACTTCTATATTTGTAAATCCAGCTCAGTTTAATGACATTAAGGATTACGAGAAGTATCCACGAAATACTGAATCTGATTTGAAGAAGTGTAAAGAGGCTGGTGTGGATATTGTCTATTTGCCGGAGGTGGAAGATATTTATCCAGAAGGAAAAATTCCGGATCTAACCATGAAAATTCCTCATCTCATGAAAAGTCTTTGTGCTACTACAAGACCCGGACATTTCGAAGGAGTGCTTCTTGTGATTGCTAATTTATTTCACTCGGTTGAGCCTGACATTGCCTTTTTTGGGTTAAAAGATTACCAGCAATTTTTAATTATAAAAGAATTTGCCCGTGCGACTGGATTTAACATGAAAGTCGTTGGGGTGGAAACCATTCGGGAATCGGACGGCCTTGCAATGAGTTCTAGAAATGCGAGGCTTTCAAAAGAAGATAGAGAAGCGGCTACTTTGATTCCGAGAGCATTTAAGCTTTGTCGGGATTATATCTTTGCTCGGGGCAGAGATCCGAAGAAAGTCCGCTCTATTTTTTCAGAAGTGGTTTTAACTTCAGCGAAAATGAGAATTGATTATATCGAAATCTTAAACGCTAAGGATTTGAGTCCACTCGAAGAATTGACTGGTGAAGTCTTAATTGCCGTTGCAATCTTTTGTGGAGAAGTGCGGCTCATTGATAATATTCGATTGACATTAGTCTAACTCAAAATACCCTTCCGCTTATGGAGGTGATCATGGAATGTATCTTAAATCCCGGCGTCCCCTGTGATAATATTATGAACTATGCCTATGTGATTTGGCTTATCGTGGGAGTTCTTTTGATTACTTTGGAATTTTTAATTCCAGGTGTGTTCATTGTCTTCTTTGGAATCGGTGCGTTAGTTGCTGGAGGGTTTCATTATCTGTTCAATTTTGGAATCGGAATGCAGATTGCGATTTGGATTGCCTCCTCGTTTGCCGTTATACTCTTTGGTGCGAAGTTTCTAAAGGATTTATTTCCATCCGATCAATCCTATGAGCCTACAATGGTTGAGAATGTAAATGGTAGATTTGTATTGGTTATTAAAAATGTCCATGTAGGAAAGAAAGGTGGTAGAATTTCCTTTCAAGGAACTGATTGGGATGCTCTTTCGACTGACGTTGAAATTCCCAAAGGGAGCTATGCAAAAATAGTGATGCGAGATAATATCACCTATCAAGTTCAGAGCGCGACCGAAGATGAAATTCAAGCCTATTTGAATTCTATTAAGAAAGTAGAAGAGGAAGATTGATTTGTCGTTTTTACTGATTCGTCTTTTTTTAGTTGTAGGAATTCTTTTTCTTCTAGTGTATTTTCTTACCATTGTTATTGTTCCTGAAACTTCTTTTTATATCCAAGAGCGGCTAGGCAGGTATAGCCGCACACTCATGCCAGGATTTTATTTTCAAATTCCATTTCTAGATCGAGTTGCCTTTAAGATGACTCGTCAAGAGCAAACTTTAATCATCAAAGATTTACGCTGTCAGACTATGGATGGCGTTTTTGTTTTGATTGATTCCATTTTTATTTTTCAAATCCAAGATCCTGTGAAAGCAGCCTATGAAGCAGTTGACTATGTGGATGTTATTCTATACGAATTGCACAGTCATATTTTAGCCGAAATTCAAAACCATCAATCTGACGAAATACTGGCAAGACGTTTCGGAATGAATCAAAGTGTTGTCAAGCATACGAGTGAGCCTGCAAGGAAACTGGGGCTAAAAATAATCCGCTTCGAAATCCAACAAATGCGTCGAGATGGTAAAATCACTTGACGCTATAAAAGAAAAGAGCTTAAATGAAATCATATTTGAAAATGTTGAAATTTTATATTTAATTAGGAGATACAATGGGCGCGACTTTTACAGTAATTTTTATCATTGCGATTATCTTTGTCTATAAGACTTTCATAATCGTTCCAGAGCAATATGCTTATATCAAAGAGCGTTGGGGCAAATACCAGGATCCACCACTTAAACCGGGATTTCATTTTTTAATTCCTATCATGGATCGAATTCATTACGAGCATAGTTTGAAAGAGGTGGCGTATGACGTTCCCCCACAGGAATGTATCACCAAAGACAACGTCTCTGTAGAAGTAGATGGAATCTTATACATCAAGATTCTAGATCCCGCTAAAACTTCTTACGGAATCGACAACTACTTATTAGCCACAACTCAGCTTGCAAAGACCACTCTTCGTTCTGAAATAGGAAAGCTTAACCTCGATGATACTTTTTCAGAAAGAGAATCCATCAATCAAAACGTAGTCAGACAAGTAGACCATGCTACAGATGCGTGGGGAATCAAAGTTACCCGCTACGAAATTAAAAACATCACTCCACCAAAGCAAGTTCTTCATTCTATGGAGCAACAAATGCGTGCAGAAAGAGAAAAGCGCGCAGAGATCACTATCTCAGAAGGAGAAAAGGCAGCTCGTATTAACAGATCTCTCGGAGAAAGAAAAGAAGCAATCAATATCTCGGAAGGGGAAAAACAAAAGCGTATTAACGAAGCAGAAGGACGAGCAATTGAGATCGAAATGATTGCAACGGCTACCGCAACAGGAATTAAAGCAGTAGCTGAGGCGATTGCGAAAAAGGGCGGGGACGATGCAGTTGATTTGCAGATAACACAGGGTTACCTCGAATCCTTCGGTAAAATTTTAGTCAGTTCAAAAACCACTGTTCTTCCTTCTAATATGGCCAATATTGTAGGAGCCTTTGAAGGCTTATCAAAAGTAACCGGTTCTTTTCCAGGCGGAAAGACTATCGAAGTAAAGGGAGATAAAAAATAATGGATATTGTATTAATTGTATTTTGGATAGTTTTCTTTCTTTATATCGGTTTTAAATTCGTTCGTTCTGTTCGAATTGTCGCAGCACAGGAAGTGTTGATCGTAGAAAGACTTGGTCGATACTACGAAACACTCAATGCCGGACTTCATTTCTTAATTCCATTTGTGGATAAGGTTACTTATGCGCACACTCTCAAAGAGCAAGCCATTGAAGTGCAACCACAGATTTGTATCACAAAAGACAACGTGCAAGTAAAAGTGGACGGAGTGTTGTATCTACAAATTCTAGATGCACAAAAAGCAAGCTATGGTATCGAAGACTATCGATTTGCCGCTATTCAATTGGCTCAGACTACTATGCGTGCTGTGATTGGAACTCTCGAACTTGACAAAACATTTGAAGCTCGTGATTCAATCAATCATAGAATCGTAGAAGTAGTGGATAATGCAGCCGAGTCGTGGGGAATCCAAGTTAACCGCTACGAGATTCAAAACTTAAGTCCTCCTAAGACAGTTCTCGAAGCAATGGAAAAACAAAAGACTGCTGAGCTAAATAAGAAAGCTGAGATTTCTCTTTCGGAAGGCGATAGAGATGCAAAGATCAATCGTTCGGAAGGTTTAAAGCAAGAAGCTGTGAACAAGTCAGAAGGAGAAAAACAAAAACGAATCAATGAAGCAGAAGGTCGTGCGAAAGAAATTGAATCGATTGCAATTGCAACCTCAAAAGGGATCGAATCGGTAGCCGAAGCCATCAGTGCCTCAAAAGGCAAAGACGCTGTGAAACTCCAAATCGTGCAAAGCTTTATCAAGGAGTTTAGTCATCTCGCAAAACCAAATACAGAAATTATATTGCCAATGGATTTAACAAACATTGAGTCAATTACAAGTGCTGTTACAAAAATTATAGATTCCGAGAAAAGGTAAACAAATGGCTCTATCTGCTGATCAAATTGTAGAATTGCAAAAACTCCAGAGGCTCTTGAGTCTTCTGGATAGGACACTCACTGCAGCTAAAAATGATGAGCAGAAGAAAAGAGTCGCAAAAGATATTCAAAAATACAAAGCGAAGATTCTCGCTATTTCGCCTGACGGTATTCCGGATAATATCCATAATGCGGTGACAGCACCAAGGCAATCTTCATCCTCTACTAGTTCGACAGCAGATATTGTAAACCCAAATTCAAACATATTGTCAAACATTGCTATCATGAAAATATCTCCACACTCTCATGATGCGGAAATAAATCTCATTGCTACACTAATCAATGTAATGGAAACCGAATATGTTCCCGTCTTAGGAGACTCTCATACTAAGTTCGACTTTTCTCATGCCACAGAGCGAGACACAGTAATAAAGCACCTAGAAAACATTCGTCGCACGATGAAAGTTCTGACAGAGACTATTGAAGAGTATGCGCTCTCAGAAAAGCAAGACTTTAAAGAGCAATTAGGAAGAATGAAAAATAAACAGTCTAGAATTTTTATTTCCGAGGCGGGAGAATTGTTTAAAGCCTTTCGCGATTTTTTGGAAAAAGTAGAAGCAGATATGGAAACGGGTGGCGTAGTCGTGATGAATCTTGGAGAGAAAATTCATTTCAATTCTAGATTTGAACGGGCTACTTTATTGGAAGGAAAAGATGTTGGATATTGCTTACGCCAGTTTATGGAATTTACACGGGCTGCCATGGATAGCGTAAATATTCCTACATTTAAGAAATAAATTTGAAAAATATATTTATTACAGAGGGAGATCCCACTGGGATTTCTTATGAAATCTTTGACGAAACTCTTGACATATTAAAAAGGAAGTCCAAACAATTTCGTTTTATACTTATTTCGAGTCAAAATGAAATTAGCTCCAAGGCAGAAAAAGAATTTTTCTCTATCAATTCACGGGTTAGTATAGAATTGGCTCTCACAGATAAAGCAAATGCAAAAATCATATCATTCAAAAACACGATTCTAAATAAGAAAGAAGCGAAAGAGTTAAAACTTGGTAAGCCCTCTGTTTTAAGCGGTAAAGTATCCTTTGCCTCTCTTCAGACAGCAATAGAATTGCAAAAAAAATTTGGAGGGGATATTATCACTTTGCCTCTCAGTAAAGAGTGGGTAATTAAATCAGGTATCAAAGATTTCAAAGGACATACAGAAGTATTTGCCACTGAATATAAGAAAAAAACAGTGATGCTAATGTATGGAAATCATCTAAAAGTCATTCCTCTGACAACGCATATTCCACTCTACAAAGTTAGTTCCGAGCTAAAAAAAATCAACTTGCCAGCTATCGTTTCGGCAATCCAAAATTCTAAATTGATGCACTCTCCTAAGATTGCATTCTGTGGTCTAAACCCTCACGCAGGCGAGGATGGAAAAATTGGGCAAGAAGAAATAGAAACCATCAAACCTTATATAGCGGAAATGAAACGGTTGGGGCTTAACGTTGTCGGACCTATTCCAGCAGATTCTTTATTTATCCCTGAAATATCCAAGAACTTTGATTTGATATTGGCTTGCTACCACGATCAGGGACTCATTCCGTTTAAGTCAATGGAAGGCAAAAATGGCATCAATGTTACACTTGGACTTGATTTTCTAAGAGTATCTCCCGATCATGGAACTGCATTCGATATTGCAGGAAAAAAAATAGCAAATCCTGGAAGTTTAATTCAGTGCATTAAGGTATTGACTCGACATGGCATTCATTGATCAAATTACACTCCCTATATTTATACTTTGGATAATAGGTCTTATCCTCTCTTTTTTTAGAAGAGACTTAGATTTTTTATGGAAGGCTTTTTTTCTACTCATCTTTATGTTCTATGTCATCCAATTCCACGAAGAATTGTTCGCTGGATACTATCGCTTCAAATACAATTATGCAAAAGAAATTGTAAACTGGATTTACGGTATTGGTAAGGCTACTTACTATTTGCTGCTACTCACCTGGCCTCTCAGTCTAATCCGCATTTACTATAGCGCCGCGGGCTACTTGAGCGAAATCACCATTCGCCTTCAAGTCATTACAAATCTAGTCTATTGGTTTTCTTTTTATATCTACACTTTGTTCCAAGCTAAGATTGATAACTTTCTTATGAACACACTTGTGAACTTTTTACGATTTAATTAGACTTTAGAAGAATTACCACCGATAGAAGCGAAAACGATGAACACCGCTGGCTTTATTTATTATTTCGTTTTCTTTTAATTCTTTTTTCATATTTATTGCGATAATTTTTACTGCGAATTTAATTGCTAATAAAATCCAACAGGCTAATCCAATGTAGCCAATAACATAAATATACATATCATAAATATCCATTTAATTTCTCCAATTAAAAGATACTTTTTTATTGATGCAATATCAATGACATTATTTGCTTGCTTTTGTATGAATCTATTAGAAATGATTTAAACAAAGGAACTACCGTGCCAGACAATTACGACGATTACGATTTGTAGAATTAATTAAATTGCTACGCGAAAGAGACCGCAGACCACCCTTTGGACTTGTCTGAAAAATTTCCCCCGTTTCCTTCAAAAAATCTCCTGATGAAAGAAACGCAAACCGATTTTGTTTTAAGCTTTTAATTTGTGGGCTAGAAGGAGAAGGAATTATGGGAGAAGTTGAATGCAGATTACTAGTAAGAAAAGGTGCTAACAAAAAAAGCTTTACATTTTACTCAGTTTCGCATAGAAAACATGGGTAAGTAAAATTTAGTTGTCAAGTTGAGTTGTTGTATATCGGAGACTCAATCTATATTTGCTCTAAGCTCTCAATAGGATGGATTAGAACAGGAGAGAATCATGGAAGAAGTCGGATACAGAATAAGAAAAGGAAAACGTATTTCTAAAAGCATTTGTTTGGTTTTCTTGCTTTTATTCTTTTCCTCCTGTCGTCCCAATCTAGAACGATCCATTTTAGAACCACTTACTCTTTACAATGGACTACGTTGTAGAATTAATCCCAGCTCATGCCCACCCAATGGCAGTTTCACGTTAGGCGGAACCATCATTGGTCTTACTGCAACTGGGCTAATTCTATCTTCTGGAACGACTCCGCCCCAGACAGTTTCGCCTGCATCGGGTGCAACCAGTTTCCAGTTTACAAACCTTGTAGCGTCAGGATCAAACTACGCCGTTGTCGTAACTACACAACCAGCAGGACTGACCTGCACTGTTGCCAGCGGTAGTGGCACGATCACGGCAGCGGTCAATTCTGTAGCGGTCAGTTGTGTTCCAACTGGAACATTCACGGTAGGAGGCACCATCACCGGACTCACCGCAACTGGGCTAGTTCTATCTTCTGGAACAACTCCACCCCAGACAGTTTCACCCGCATTGGGTGCAACCAGTTTCCAGTTTACAAACGTTGTAGCCTCAGGCTCGGCTTATGCGGTTACTGTCTCCACACAACCAGCAGGACTCAACTGCACTGTTGCGAGCGGTAGCGGAACCATTTCGGCTAGCGTAACCAATATTGCGATTAATTGCACAGAGTCAACAATCGCAGCACCTATTTTTAGCCCAGTTCCTGGCCATTATTCCACGCCGCAAAACTTGTCTCTCAGCACGACAACACTGGGTGCTTCGATTTATCTTACAACGAACGGTTCAGATCCTACAACCGCTTCAATGCTCTATTCAGATACTGCGTTTATTTGGCAACAAGTGGGGGTTACGATTAAAGCAATTGCCGTTAAATCGGGTTTGCCTAATAGTCCGATTGCAACAGCCGAATATTCTTATTCTACATTAAAGACTGGGCAAACTGCTAGTTATGCGGCAAATGATGATGGAATTTTTCAGCAGGGAGTTGCTAGAAGCTATACAGATAATAATGACGGCACGATTTCCGATAACGCGACAAGTCTCGTCTGGCAAAAATGTTTAATTGGGCAAACTACTGCAAGCTGTATCGGCAGTGGTACGACTATGGATTGGGCAATAGCTCAGACAACTTGTTCTGGACTATCCACTGCAGGCAAATCATGGAGACTGCCTACTTATTTAGAATTGCAAACTCTAGGTAATTACGGTGCTAACAATCCGTCAATGAATAGTGCTTTTCCCAATGGGGCGTTTACTAACTGGACAATAACTCCTGTTACCACGAATGCAGCGAATGCCTACTCAATGAATTTCACGAATATGGTATCTACTAGCACACCTAAGAATGATAATACTTTACGTACCCGCTGTGTCAGTGGATCGAACCGAAACAGTATTGCAAATTTTGTAGACAACGGAAATGGAACCATTTTGGATAAGCTCACCGGACTTACTTGGCAAAAATGCTCTATTGGGCAGACTAATGATGCAACTTGTACCGGAGCAGGCACAGCAAGGAATAATTCTCAGGGTTTAACAGATTGCACCGGTCTTGCACTTGCAGGGAGAACTTGGAGACTCCCTAATATGAGTGAACTGTTCAGCGTCTTGGATACGAGCGTAACTGTTCAGCCACCTATTAATCTCACCTTTTTTCCGAATACTCCAGCCGGAGCTAATTATTGGACTTCGACCACAGTTCAAGGCACTGCCACAGACGGTTATCTTGTCTCGTTTAATAATGCAATCTCGACCACAAGCCTTAAAACTGGCAACAATCTAATTCGTTGTGTTTCGGGACCTTAGCCATGATTCAAAGTGGTATTTGAGTTTTCACTTTGTGGAATATAATAGGAGACATTTATGTGAGATGCAAAATTAGCCGACAGACGCTAGAAAGAAAAAGCCAAATAATTAGGTTAAGGTTGCTTATATAAACTAGGCATTAATAACTAACAGACAATCTAAAAATTTACTAGCCACTCGCGACTGAGTAGTCTTTACTTTTATTAAAGATCACTGATGTATAAAAATAGGAAAGGCTGCTTATAGAATTTCCCTGTTAAGAATCGCAGATTTACTGTTTCAGACTCTTACCATTCCCATCTCCATCTGTGTCTCTGCGCCTCGGTGGCAAAACACAGCTGAAAAGATGTTGTGAAACAATCTACTTCCTTGAACATTGTAAAGATGAAAAAACGATGGCGGTATTATATTGATAAAGAATTTCAAAACGAGTTTGTTTTTAAGTTTTCACTCATCATTATCTTAAATGCAGTTTTGACATCGGGACTCTTATGGTTAATCAAAGAGAAATCTTACAATCTATTGCCCGAGAATGCATCCGTGCTTGTGCAAGTGGATACAGAGAAGGGTGTTCCAATTTCTTTTCAAGAAGGAACACCGGTCATAGATGAAGACATGGGCATTTTATTTTTTCCTTTGAAGGTAAATGAGAATAAGCCACCAAAATTATACAACGCATTTGATCTCTATCTAATTCCTATACTTGCTACTAGTATTTTAAACCTAATCGTTATTAGCCTTTTTAGTGTTTTCTTTTCTCATAAGATGGCAGGACCTGTGAAGAGAATCAAGAATACATTGGAAGCCTATGCGAAGCATGCTCCTGTTCATCCGATTAAGCTAAGAAAGGGAGATTTCTTTCAAGATTTAGCAGAGTTAATCAACAAAGCCTTTCTTAGAAAAACGGATAAAGATGTATGAAAAAAGTATTTATCGGTATAATTCTATTAACCGCTGGTTTGGTAGCAGAGCCCAGTCTGGAAGAAATTCAAAGGATTCAAATTTCTGATCTTAAAAAGATTTCGCTTTGGATGAATGACAAAAAAACAAAGCCCAGGTTTAAAGTAATGATATTAGAAAAGCTGAATATACTATTACTCGATCACCCGGAAGAAGTCACAAAGCATAGCGATGAGTTATTAGATTTGTTTTCCAATGTTAAAAAAAATAATAAAGACGACGGCTCTTCGTATAATTTTTTACTGAGAAAGAAGGCTTGCTTATTCTTAAGTTATTTCAAAGGCACAGAGAAGGAAATAGAATCCTATGAAAGGCTACAGTCTACTATTTCTACTGAGGATAATGGAGAAGTAGCCGCTACTTGCATTGAAGTACTGAGTCTCTATGAAAACAAAAAAGAGGATACCCAGAAGGCATTGATTCGAATGCTTGATTCTTCCTTAAAAAAGAAATTTGTCAGTGACGACGATATTGAAATTGCGAATGCCATTATTGAAGTTTTAGGCAAATTCAAGAAAAAGCAGTCCTATTTAACTCTGCTTAAAGTATTGGATTCAAAGTATCCAACAGATATTAAAAATAAAGCCAAGAAAACGTTAGAAGGCTTACCACAGTAGTATTTTCTATTGCTTTTTTAGAAAAACAGTTTTATCCTGCTCTATAAGACCAAAGGATTTATTGATAAGGAGTTAATAAGAATTATGAAACCAAAAAGAAAGATAAATTTTGCTCTAGCGGCTGTTACTGTTTGCCTCATCTTCATGCAAACCGAAATAGTCTCTCAAAAAAAGCTTGAGATTGACAGTGCAGAAAAGGCGAGACGCAAAGACAAATTAATTAAACTGAATATAAAATCGTTTATTAATCGAACCAATGAAAAAGCATCGGAAGCCTCTAGAAAGGCTGATATTGAAGTTGGAAAAAAATTGGCTGTCTCTTACAGCACGGATCCAACAAAAGCAATGCACAAAGGAATTACTATAACTCGCTTCGAGAGCAAAGAAGAGGGGCGCTTTGGTGGAGATGTAATGGAATTTACCAAGAAAGCAACCTTTGGTCATATCAATGCAATCGTTCGCGTTGTCTCTGGTTATATCAACGGAATGTATCAATACAATCAGGAAGATTCCGAGTTGTTGGCTCTCTACGTGGTTTACTACAATCGCAAGCACAGAGGAGATTCTAGTTATGTAGATACTAACTTTTATGAGAATGATGTGATCATGAAAGATAGACTTGGTATTCCAGAAAAGTTTGAAGGCTGGAGTGGGCAGACGCAAATCTTAATTCCGATTGAAAAGAATTTGGTAAAAGGCGGTGGCTTTGACATTGCAACTTTTGAATTAGAAGATCAAGTCAATCCTGACATTGATGTTACCAACCAAAAGAAATTTGCGAAATTACAAACTAAGAAAATTAAATCCGAGAAAGAAGAGGTGCAGCAAAAATACGAAGAGGTTCTGAAAAAGGAAAAAGCTCTTCTCGGTCGTAAGAAAGCTCTCGAAGATAAGTTAGCCGAGCTCATGAAAGACCCTGAAAAAAACAAAGCAGAAATAGCAAAGATACAAGCTGAGCTAAAAAAAGTAGATAAGGAACTAGAAGCCGTTGCTATAGAAAAAAAAGAATTAGAAAACAAGTTAGAGCAAATAGCTCGCAGAGAAGAAATGCGCAAACTCGGTATTACCTCCGAGAAAGAATACTTAGCGTATCTAGCCAGCCAAAAGAAAAAAGAAATTCCTCCTGCTCCACCTAAAGATGCACAGGCAGAAAAAACAAAACCGATTGAAGTAGAAAAACCTAAACCAGTTGTAATAGAACAACCAGTGGTGATTGCGAATACTCCGCCAAAAGATTTGAATTTCTGGCAATCCTTTCATGTCGCAGAAGCAACCATTGCCGGTAAAGAGTCTTACCAAATTAAAGATGTTGGAATTCTTACGATTGGTTATGAGCTTCCTTTTAACCCGAGATCGGAACTACGTGTATACCTATTTGGCTCAGGTCCACTTCATTTAGTTAGAACTTCGGAAGGTATTAAAATAAACTCAGATAGTTCTCTTACTCTCTATGAAGGCAAACTATATGTCTTTGAAGATTTTCAAGGCAAGACCTATCTGACTCAATTGACTCCTCATTTGGAATTTGAACTCAGAAGCTCTGAGCCAATTGACCCTAATTCAACCGTCAGCTTCAGAGCGGATACTATCATTTTGACCAAACGTCAAATGACAGGCAATCCAAATGACGTAATGAATTTCACCCGAAAAGATTTGAACTTAGTGAAATAAGTGTTCCACTGTCACCTCGAACTGCCTCATCGTGAGAGGTCTATCAAGCTTAATACGAAAGGTTTTAAGTAAAATAGATTTCTCACGAAAATTCTGATTGTATGCTACGCAAACTATCGAGTATAGAGTTCGAAATGACAGTAAAAAATTCCTCTCTCCGTGTCTTTGTGCCTCAGTGGCAAATCTAAGCAACCGAGCCTAAGAAGTGACCTTCTTTTAGTTCGGTTGTTGGTTCGTGGTAAGAGTCCAGTCTTATGTTTAAGAATTGTCCTGTAGCAAAATGTTTTATATCAGTATCGAAGCGAACTTTTAAATAGTCGTCTGTCAAACAGGTTCCATCATTTTCGAGGATGCCTTCTCTGATTTTACCGAATCTAGCCATTCCAAAATTCTTATATCGTTCGCGAGAGAGTTCGTTTAGTTGTTTGACTCTTTCTTTTTTTTCTTCTTTGGGAACATCGTCTTTTAGAGTTTCGGCTAACGTTCCTTTTCTTGAGGAATAAGGAAAAGCGTGAATCTTGGCGATTTCTAAATCACTTGCGAGTTTCATTGAATCTTTAAAATCCGCTTCGGTCTCGCCCGGAAATCCAGTTATAATATCCGTTCCAATAAATAGATTTGGATTTTTTTCTTTTACGGTTGCAATTCTTTTGTGAAAGGTTTCGGCTGTGTAGCTACGCTTCATTAGTTTCAAAATCCTACTGCTTCCACTTTGCATAGGAACATGGAGGTAATTACAAAATCTAGGATGAAGAGTAATTTCTGCGAGTTCATGTCCTACGTCGGATGGCTCTATCGAAGAAAGTCTCAGCCGCGAATACTCAAGAGTATCTAGTATTCGTCGAAGCAGTGCATTGAAATTTTTAGTATTGGATTCATCTCTAAACCATCCGAGATTTACGCCGGTTAATATGATTTCGCCTACGCCGTTGTCCTGTAGAAATTTTACCTGGTCTAATACATCTTCTATTTTACGACTAACGCCTTTTCCTCTTGCCTGTGGAATTTTACAATAAGAGCAGGCACGGTTGCATCCATCTTGAATTTTTAAATAAGCGCGAGTATGGTTTTGTGGTAATACATCCGAATAAGAGAATCGATCAGTATGAACATTGGATTCAAGGATTGATCCTTTATGCTCTAAGATTAAATAGGGAAGCTTTGATTTCTCGGTATTACCCACAACTCCAGTGACGCCTGGAATTTTTTCGATGACTTCTTTGTCTGTTTCGGCATAACAGCCAGTAACCCAGATTTGAGAGCCAGGATTATTTTTGATAGCATTTCGTATGACGTTTCTATTCTTTGAGTCGGCTCTGTTGGTAACAGTGCAGGTGTTAATGACTACGATTTCAGGTTTTTCAGTTTCTTTGACAATCTTAATTCCGAGTTTAGAAAAGGAATTGGCAAGACCATCTGTTTCAAAAATATTTAGTCTACAACCTAAGGTGTGAAAGCTAACTGTATTTTCCATTAAAGAGCCGAAAAGGAATTGGTGATTCGTTTTTGATTTTCTAAGAATACATTGCTTGGGGAAGTAGAGACAGCAGAATCAATTTGGGATTTTGCAAGCTCTAAGTTAATCTTTGCCTTTGCTTTATCATTTACTTTTAGACTTTGGAAAGCCATTTGTTCGTAGATAAGAGCGAGGTTGTTTTTTAGATTTGCATTGTTCGGAGCAAGGGCAGATGCCCATTTCAAACTAATTTCCGCTTTTTCAAAATCGCGCTTCATGTAGTAGATATTGGATTCAAGGGCTAATGGTCTGTAGTCGTCGGGAAGAGTTTGTTTTAATTTTTCAATGATTTCTAAGGATACATCAATTCTTCCGAATTTTAATAAGAGGGCAACTTGTTGGAATTTGAACTTAGGCTCATGGGGGAACTTTTTAATTGCGTCTTCGCATAGTTCAAGTCCTTGCTTGTTGAGTTGCGCGGAGGAGTAGAGTTTGATGATGTCAATATAGGCGTTAGTATCTTCCGGTTTAAATTTAATAGCCGCTTGAAAATGATTCACAGCAGATTTCCATTCTTTGAGATTCCAGTAATTGAATGCGGCTAAGTAGTGTAATTCGTAACGGGGTTTTTCGACTTTGAATATTTCTCGAATAGTTTGGAGAGAATCTTGATAAGCCGCTGCCTTGTATTCAGCCAGCGCTCTTTCGTAATTCATTTCCTGTGATTGTAAAGCAGATAGAGTTAAAAATAATAGTAGTAGAAAAGATTTCATGGATTGTATGCCTTTTGTGACATGTTTTGAGATTTGGTTAAATAGGGAATGAATTTTTTATTTCAATTCTTCGACACCGATGGATTCGGTGAAGATTGTTTCTAATTCAGATTGAAATGGTTCCACTGGATCAATGAAGATTGATACAAGCTCATGCTGATTCATTAGAAATGTTTCAATATGCTCTTCTGATAAAAAGCTTTTTTCGCCTACAGTGATATAGGGCATTCCTTCTTCGGTAAACCCGGCTCTATAGTCATACGGAAATAGAAAATCTTGGAGGAGTAAAAAACCAGTTCCATAGTAAACACCTTCGCCATAATAATACTTGTATCGAATGGAAACTTCGGGCAATACGATGTTAGGTTCAATGACTCCAAGGCTAATCTTTTCTATGGAAGCTACGATTCGAGTTTTTCTCCACTCGAACCATAGCTTTCGAACCAGAAAGTAGGTCATGACTACTAAGACTGGAATTAAGAAATTGATCAATTCGTCTTGACCACTTCTTTAGCTTCCGCTGCCTTACTTGCTTCGAGGGCTTTCACTTCTAAGCCATAGTCTTCCCAGGATTGTTCATCAAAGGTAAATTTCTTTTCCTTTGCGTCTACCTTGATAATCGTTGGCATTTTGTAAGCACCGGATAAAAGCTGTGTTGCCATATAGTCTTCCAATTCTTTTTGGAAAATTCTTCTAAGTGGTCTAGCTCCAAACGCTGAGTCATAGCCAATCTCTGCCATGTATTCTTTTGCCTCTTGTGTCATGGAGATCATGATTTTTTTCTCAAAGAGTCTTTCGTTAAAATCCTTTAGCATGATGCTAACTATCTTAACGATTTCTTCTTGCTTGAGAGGTTGGAAGTAAATGACCTCGTCTACGCGGTTTAGGAATTCAGGGTTGAAGTATTTTTTTAGCTCGTCACGGGCTAATTCCGATTTGGCTTTGTCTTTGTCTCCATCGTAGTCCTCAAAACCAACGCGTCCCCCTTTTTGAATTTCTTTCGCTCCAATATTAGAAGTCATAATCAAGATGGTATCTCGGAAGTTTACTTTTCTTCCTTTGGTATCAGTTAGATTTCCTTCTTCCATAATTTGAAGTAAAATATTAAACAAATCATGATGCGCTTTTTCGATTTCATCTAGAAGAATAACAGAGTAGGGTTTGCGACGGACAAACTCTGTTAGCTGCCCACCATCATCATATCCTACGTATCCGGGAGGTGCTCCGATGAGTCTAGATACTGCATGTGGCTCCATGTATTCCGACATATCGATTCGGAGGATATGGTCTTCTTTTCCAAATAAGAAGATTGCAAGTGCTTTGGCTAATTCTGTTTTACCTACACCAGTAGGTCCCAGGAAAATGAAAGAGCCAGTAGGACGCTTCTCGTTTTTAAATCCTGTCCTAGAGCGTCTAACGGCTCTGGAGATAGTTTCGATTGCACCGTCTTGACCAACCACTCTTTCGCGTAGAGTCTTGTCCATGTTGACTAATTTTTCGTTCTCGGACTCTTCCATTTTTTCAAGTGGAATTCCAGTCCAGATGGAAACAACAGAGAGTATCTGATCTTCATCAATGGTGACAGCTTGAGTCTCAAGTCTTTCTTGCCAAGCGCGAATCATGTCTTCTACGATTTGCTTTTTGCGATTAACTTCGTCACGGATTCCGGCTGCTTTTTCGTATTCTTGTGAGCGAACTAGCTCTTCTTTTTTAGCGGATAATACGCGTATTTCTTCTTCTGCTTCTTTGATACTATCAGGTCTTCCACAATTCGCGAGGCGAGCCTTTGAGCCAGCTTCGTCAATGATGTCAATTGCTTTGTCTGGGAGATATCGGTCATTGATATAACGGTGAGAAAGCTTAACTGCTTGCTCGAGAGCTTTTGCAGTGTAGCGAACTTTGTGGTGAGATTCGTAAGCTTTTTTGAGACCGTCAAGAATCTTGATGGCATCGTCTACAGAAGGCTCTGCTACTTTGACAGTTTGGAAACGTCTTTCTAAAGCAGAGTCTTTTTCAATGTATTTGCGATACTCAGTGTTTGTAGTTGCGCCAATGCATTGTAATTCTCCACGGGCGAGTGCAGGCTTAAGAATATTAGCCGCATCCACTGCACCTTCTGCAGCCCCTGCACCGATGAGAGTATGTAATTCATCGATGAAAATAATGATGCTAGTAGAGGAGGTGATTTCTTTCATGATTTTCTTTAAACGCTCTTCGAATTCACCGCGATACTTAGTGCCTGCGATTAATCCTGCGAGGTCTAGAGAAAGAACACGCTTGTCGTATAATAATTCGGGAACTGTTTTGTCGATGATGGCAATGGCTAATCCTTCTACGATGGCAGTTTTACCAACTCCTGATTCTCCGATGAGAACGGGGTTGTTTTTTGTTTTGCGGGAGAGAATTTGGATTACGCGCTCGATTTCTTTTGCACGACCGATGACTGGGTCTAGCTTTTTGTCGCGGGCTAATTGGGTTAAGTCTCTGGCAAATTCATCGAGGATTGGAGTTTTGCTTTTTTCTCCTCCTCGTTGTTGTTGCTGTCCGGATTGTTGACCTGGTTGTTGTTGACCTGAGCTTACTCCGACTGTTCCGACAGGAGGAACTCCGAGAAGTCTAAGGATTTCGCTTTTGATTACGTTATAATTGACACCGAAAGTAGAGAGAACGGCAGAGGCGATGTTGTTGTTGTCTCGAAGGAGAGCGAGTAGAATATGCTCGGTTCCAACATAGTTGTGCTTCATGCGTTTGGCTTCTTCTTTGGAAGATTCTACGATTCGTTGGTAACGATCCTGGCTAGTAGGTAAATCTAAAAGTAGGTTGTCTTCTCTAGATTTTTTTTCGACTTCGCGCTTGAGTTCGTTTAGATTGATATTTAGGTTAATGAGAATCTTGACTGCTACAGAGTCTTCTTCTCGCAGAAGTCCGAGAAATATATGCTCAGGACCTACGAAATCATGACCCATTCGCTTGGCTTCTTCGCCGGCCATCTCATTGATTACTCTTTTTGCCCTCTTTGTAAATTCTACCATATTTGATCCTTTTAGTAAGATTGCTCTTCAGACTTGTACAATTTAACATATGTTTCATGAGAAAATTAGCAAGAAATAATTTCATAAACAGGGAAATTATTTAATGTGAAACATTTATAGTTACAATTGCAGTCTTTTTATTAGACAGGGGAAAAGGAAAATGGTTAATTATTAATGGTTAATGGTTAATTATTAATGGTTAATTTTGAATGAAGAGGGGTTCGCTGCAAATTACCTAACGGAAACCGATAAACGAGTCTAAATGAATAAAGGAAGTGGATGGATAATAAGTGCAATTCTTGAACCCTGAAAATCTTGAAATCACACATGGCATAAAGGAAACTGAACATTATCAAGAGTTGTTGACATCGATTCGGTCTAATGGCATTCTGGAACCGATTAAATATGTGGCACGAAAAGAAATTGCCCAAAAGGGGGGGGGAAAACAAAAAAAAAAATGCCATATTTCTTAGGATTGCCAGTAGTTCCTGTTGAGCAGGTATTTCTGCCATTTAGTAACTACCATACCGTCGAAGATTTAATTTATCAGGATATACGATGACTACAGTATTTTTAGATCTGGAAAAAACACTAATTCATTCATGGGAAGATCCCGTCCTCATAAACGAAAATATCATAAGAAATAAATTGGATTTGCTAAACCCTGATACAATTGGAATTTACTCCTTTGCAATTTACGATGATAAAGACAGAACGGTTTTCACAAATTCCATCAAACAGGAAATTGAAAGTTCTCTTCATATAAAAATAGAATCTAGTTTTGTTTTTACTGTTAGTGAAATAGCAGAAACAGTTTTAAATAAAAAATCTCCAGATATTCAAAGCTTTATACAAGAGTATGGAAAACAGAAATCGTTTGAGCAATTCATTCATCAAAAATTTCAATCTGGAAATTTCACGCTAATTGATGATTTGGTTGAAAACCTTGATCTTTATGAGAATCAGATTCTAAGTATTCATTTTTTAAATCCATTCTTAAAAATAAGCGCCAAATCAAAAGAGAAGAAATAGATATTACCACGAAGAGCGCGAAGGTCACGAAGTTTGAATTGCTTTGCCGCTTTTAACAATGGCTTCGTGCCCTTCAATCGCTTCGTGGTAAAAATCTATTGAATCGCTAAGCTGTGGCAGGTTGCGGTTCGTCTTTCTTCTTGCGCTTTTTGGTGATTTTGATCGAAGAGATCAAGCCTTTGAGTTCAGGCTCGTCTTTGGAACGAGCGAAAAGGTAGCCTTTCACGTTTCGAAATGTGACGGATAGATTCTCCCGTCTGGTTTTGAGTTGCTCTTTGGAATCAAGAATCTCTTGTTCCTTTTTTCGTATCTCCTCAGCCTGAATTCGGATGTTTTCGATGTCCGCTAAAATAGACTCGCCCGTAACCCCGTCGAGCGCAATCTTTCGCTCTTTCAGGATTGTTCCTAAGTTTGCTGCTTTATCCTCCAATTCTTTGGAAAGGATTTTTCTGTGATTTGCCATACTGACAATTCTCCGTAATAAAATATAACTAACTCTATCCGCGGATTTCATTAGCTACTTATAACTTTAGACGGTATGCGAGTAGTAGAAGTGACATATTATTTAAAAAAATGAAATTTTTTTACATCTATGCAATATTTTACTATATAAATAGGGATATTAACAGATTAATTACACGTAAATATTTAGAAAAATAAGGTAAGACGAAGTTATGCGCTTAAATAATGAGGCTAATGAATAACATAACGATGGTTTTAGAAAGTATTACAATGAGTTCAGTTAGATACAACGATGGTCTTAGAACACATTACGATGAGTTCAGTTAGATATAAAGATGGTCATTGTAAGCATTACGATGAGTTCAATTGGATTCAACGATGGTCTTAGAACACATTACGATGAGTTCAGTTAGATATAAAGATGGTCATTGTAAGCATTACGATAAGCTTGATTAGAATAACGACGGGCATTGTAAGTATTACGATGAGTTCAGTTAGATACAACGATGGTCATTGTAAGCATTACGATAAGCTTGATTAGAATAACGATGGGCTTTGTAAGTATTACGATGAGTTCAGTTAGATTCAACGATGGGCTTTGTAAGTATTACGATGAGTTCAGTTAGATTCAACGATGGGCTTTGTAAGTATTACGATGAGTTCAGTTAGATTCAACGATGGGCTTTGTATGCATTACGATGAGTTCAATTAGATCAACGACAGGCTTTGTATGCATTACGATAAGCTTGGTAATTCTACTTTCCATTCACAACATAGCGAGGGAAGTTTTTTAACACAAAGGACACAAGGGTTTTCACAAAGGGCACGAAGGCTTGACTGTTTCTTTGTATGCCTTTCTCTATGTTCTTCTTTTTTTGGGTTCGATTTAGCTTTTTTTCCATTTCCTATCTATTTTGTCCGTTCCTCCTCTTATTATGGTAAATATAAGCAGAAATTAGGGAGTTTTTAGACAGGATTCACAAGATTAACAGGATGATTGCATTAAGCAGCACTATTGCTATCGGCTATAGAGTTTTTAATTGTTTTGTCTCTGGTTGTGTTTTTAATTTGACTCGGAATTTAGGCTATTGTTTCCTTGGTTAATGGTTAATGGTTAATGGTTAATGGTTAATGGTTAATGGTTAATGGTTAATGGTTAATGGTTAATGGTTAATGGTTAATGGTTAATGGTTAATGCGGAATTAGGAATGGGTTTTAATTATGAATTTTGAATTTTTAATTATGAATGTAGGGGTTGAAAACTTTCAACCTGCTTCTGAAAGGAAGTGAGAGAAATAAATATGAACCTATATTTAATTTTAATGAAGGAAGGAATCGACTCCTTTGGTGCATATACGCCAGATATTGAAGGCTGTATCGCCATTGCCAAAACCGAGAAAGATGTTATAACACTTATTCGAGAGAAAGTGCAATTAAAATTAGATTCTCTACTTCAAAGCGGAAAACAATTACCATCGCCCTCTACTTCTTTCACCGCCCCGCATAAAACAGAAGAAGAACTAAATGAGATGTTTTTATCCATTGACCCTAACTGGAAACCTAAACCTCGCAAGTTTGGAGTAATCTATTTTATTCCCTCTGATGAAGAAGATCGCGAGATTAAAGAATTTCTTCGAGAAATAGAGGAAGAACGGAGAGGATAATGGTGAATTGTGAATGGTTAACGAGGAATGGGTTTTAATGTTTAATTTTGACTTTTTAATTTTGAATGTAGGGGTTGAATACTTTCAACCCGTTTTACGGCAGGGTTTTGTGTTGGGGGAGTTAGAGGATGAGTGAGTTTTTAGCGCATGTGAGGAGAAAGAATGAATAAGAAATATAATCTAGATGATTATTTTGCTATAGCGCATGTGCGGAAAAATAATAGCAAACAATACCTATATGAACATCTCCATGGAGTTGGAGATAAAACATACGGCTTTGCCAATAAAATTGGTCTAGGTGATTATGGTAAGTTAATTGGAGTATTACATGACATTGGCAAGTTTTCGGATGAATTCCAAAATTATTTAAAATCCGCAGTAGGTATAATTAATCAGGATGAGGATGATTATGTTAATTCAAAAGGAATGAAGGGAAAAATAGATCATTCTACAGCAGGGGCACAATTTGTTTTCCAAGCTTTCGCTGATAAAGGACCAGAGGGAAAGTTAATTGGACAAATTTTGGCTTTGTGTATTGCGTCGCATCATTCTGGATTAATTGATTGTCTTTCACCGGAGGGGGAGAATTTATTTTTACGAAGAATGAGTAAAGCAGATTCAAAAACTCATTTGAATGAAGTATTAGGAAAAAAAGATAATGGTATTTTTAATGAAGTAAATACAATATTATCCTCTCCGACAATTTTATACGATTTAAAAACCATTTTAATAAATGTGCATGACAAAGAAGAGAATTCTAGAACTACAACTTTTTTTAAACAAGGATTATTAATTAGAATGCTATTTAGTTGTCTAATTGATGCAGACCGTCTGGACACAGCAGACTTTGAAAATCCAATTTCCGCAAAGTTACGAAATAACAGTAATTATAAACCTTGGAATGAATTGATTAGAAAATTAGAAGGCAGACTTCTAGAATTCAAAGTTAGAAATCAAGTAGATAAGGTTAGAAATGAAATATCAAATCATTGTAAATCATTTTCTGAAAAAGAGAGAGGTATATTTACATTAACCGTTCCTACTGGTGGCGGAAAAACATTGGCAAGTTTACGTTTCGCGCTTCATCATGCGGAAAAGCATCAAATGGATAGAATTTTTTATATAATTCCATTTACGTCAATCATCGATCAAAATGCAGAAGAACTAAGAAAATTCATGGAAAACAAAAAGAGCGACGATTCTTATACAACAGATATAATTCTAGAACATCATTCGAATTTAAGCGAAGATGAAGCGACATGGAAACAAAAGATTCTTTCAGAAAATTGGGATTCTCCAATAATATTTACGACGAATGTGCAATTTCTAGAAACTCTCTTTGACTCAGGAACGCGTGGAGCGCGAAGAATGCACCAATTTGCAAATTCTATAATAATTTTCGATGAAGTACAGGCATTACCTATTAGATGTATTCATATGTTCAATAACGCTATTAATTTTTTAGTAAAGAATTGTGGAGCAACCGTTGTGTTAAGTTCTGCAACTCAGCCTATTTTACATAAAGTATCAAAGCAACTTGGTGCATTGAAAGTATTTGCGGATAACGAGATGATGCCTGATAAACAAAATCTATTTAAAGAATTAAAAAGAGTCGAAGTCATTGACCAACGTAAAACAGGTGGTTGGTCTTATGAAGAAATTTCTGATCTAGCAAAAAAAGAATTAAATAGACAGCTTTCTGAAAATAAAAATTTAGGAAGTGTTCTTTTAATCGTAAATACAAAAAAAAGTGCACGGATTCTTTACGATTTAATTTCAATCTCAAAACAATGTGAGATATATCACCTTAGCACAAGTATGTGTCCTACGCATAGATTGAAAGTCTTGAATGAAATTCGAAAGAGTTTAGATGTAAATAATCCAAAACCAATTATTTGTATTAGTACTCAATTAATAGAAGCTGGTGTCGATGTTGATTTTGGTTCCGTGATTCGATTTACTGCCGGACTTGATTCCATTGCACAAGCCGCAGGAAGATGCAACAGAAATGGTCTTAGAGAAATCGGATTAGTTTACATCGTAAATCCAAGTGAAGAAAATATTGATAAATTAAAAGATATTAAAGTTGGAAAAGAAATTGCAGATCGCGTTTTAGATGAATATAAAAATGATCCAATAATCTTTGATAATGATATATTAAGTCCCAAAACGATTGAAAGATATTTTCAATATTATTTTTTTGATAGGGCATCCGAAATGAAATATCCTGTCAATTCAAAAAGTATAGTTGGTCGAGATGATAGCCTATTAGAGTTATTATCTGAAAATTTCTTTTCTGCTGACGAATATAAACGTATCAATAAGGAATCTCCTGAAATATATTTTAGACAATCGTTCATGACAGCGGCTAAGGCATTTAAGGCGATAGATTCTCCGACACAAGGAATTATAGTTCCTTATGGAGAAATCGGAAAAAAACTTATACTTGAATTCTGTTCTGCAGAAGAAATTGAAAAACAATATAAATTACTTCGAGAAGCACAAAGATATTCAGTGAATGTTTTTTCAACTGATTTTAAAAAACTAAAAGACAAAAAGGCAATTTATGAAGTTCAAGAAGGAACAGGGATTTATTATTTATTAGAAGAATATTATAGCGATAAATTCGGATTAAGCACAGAGCGGGTAACGCTACCTACAGTAAATATAGCATAAAAAGGAAAAATTAGACAATGATGGAAAATAAAATTAATTTTAAGGTATATGGTAAGTTTGCGCTTTTCACTGACCCGCTTACTAGAGTTGGAGGTGAAAAATGTAGTTATCATCTCCCAACATACGAAGCATTAAAAGGCGTGCTAAGTTCTGTTTATTGGAAACCAACTTTCATTTGGTATATTGATAAAGTGAGAGTTATGAATAGAATCAAAACTCAATCGAAATCTATTAAGCCTGTTAATTTTGCAGGAATTTATCCTAGCAAAAAAAGCCCTGATACTATGAAAGAAAAATCATTTCACGATCTATCCATTTATAGCTATTTAGCGGATGTTGAATATCAGGTCGAGGCTCATTTTGAATGGAATCTAAAACGAGAAGATATGAAAAATGATAGAATTGATGGAAAACATTTTGAAGTCGCGAAACGAATGATTGAAAGAGGTGGAAGAAGAGATATTTTTTTAGGAACAAGAGAATGTCAGGCTTATGTTGAACCTTGTAAATTTGGAGATGGAAAGAGTCATTTTGATGAAAGCGAAGAAATTGCTTATGGACTCATGTTTCATGGGTTTGATTATCCAGATGAACTTGGAGTCAATGAACTTCATGCAAGATTTTGGTGGTCAAAAATGAACAACGGTTATGTTGAATTCCCTAGACCTGAAAAATGTGAGATTAGAAAAAAAGTTAAGAGTATGGCGGCTAATCCTCCGAAATCGATTGGCTTAGATGAGGAGGGTTTAATAGAATGAGTTGGATTCAAAAATTATACGATACGTATGAACAATGCCAAACTAGTGTAGGCGATCCAAATGATAGCAAGCCTTTGCTACCTATTTGTCATACAACACAAAAAGCCCAATTACAAATTATTTTAGATTCAGAAGGAAAATTCGTAAATGCGTTAGTAGTTCCTAAAAAAGAATCTCGTACTATCATTCCTTGCACTGAACTCTCCATGGGAAGAGCAAACGGAGAAGCCCCGTATCCACTCTGCGATAAATTACAATATGTCGCAAAAGATTACTTAGAATATGGAGGTGATAAAAAACATTACCATTCTAGTTACAAAGAATTACTTTCGAAGTGGGTTAACTCTAAGTATGCGAATGAATATATTCAAGCGGTTTATCAGTATATATCTAAAGGAACCGTTATTGGGGATTTAGTTAATGCAAAAATATTGTACACGGATAATAAAGATAAGCTCATAAAAAAATGGTCTGGTGAACAAAAAGAAAAACCTGAATTATTTACCCTATTTCAAAATGAAGCATGGCAAGCGGAAGCCTTTGTAAGATGGGAAGTTCGATTATTGAAAGGCAATCCAGAAACAAAAGTATGGTTAAATAAAAAAATATGGGAAAGTTGGATTAACTATTATAAATCAACAAAATCAAATCAGTCATTATGTTATGTTTCCGGAAAAATTGATTTTAGTGCAGATAGACATCCATCAAAAATTCGAAATGATGGAGATTCTGCTCGGTTAATTTCATCCAATGATGACAGTGGATTTACTTTTCTTGGTAGATTTTCAAATTCAAGCCAAGCTTTCAACCTAAGTTTTGAAGTTACGCAAAAAGCACATAATGCGCTACAATGGCTAATTAATAAGCAAGGTTACATTAATGGAGATGGAAATCAAGTCTTTGTTGCGTGGGCAGTTTCAGGCAAACAAATTCCAGATCCGTATTCAGATACTCTCGGTTTGTTTCCTGATGAAGAGATGAATACTGAAAGTATTTCTGCGGCAAACACAGCTCAAGTATTTGCCACAAATTTTAATAAGTTAATGGCAGGGTATACTGTTAAACTAGGAGTAACAGAAAGTATAAATGTTATTGGTTTGGATTCTGCATCACCAGGACGATTAGCAATAATATTTTATCGAGAATTAACCGGTTCAGAATTTCTGGAAAGAATTCAAACATGGCACTCTTCATCTGCCTGGATACAAAATTATGGACAAGATTTTAAAACAAAAAAGCAGATTAGATTTATAGGGGCACCATCTCCCAAAGATATTGCTTTAATAGTTTATGGGATGCTTAAAGAGGGTGAAGGCAAATCGAAAGTAATTAAAGCGACTATTGAAAGAATTATACCCTGTATCATTGATGGAAACAAAATTCCATTCGATATTGTTCAATCCTGCGTGCGAAGAGTTAGCAATCGCATTTCGTTTGAAGAGATTTGGCAATGGGATAAAGCACTTGGAATTACATGTTCTATTTTTAAAAATTTTTATAGAGAGAGAGGATACAAAATGAGTCTTGAAAAAGATCGAAACACGCGGGATTATTTATATGGTCGTTTACTAGCGATAGCTGATCGAATAGAAGGATTGGCTTTATACAAAGCTGGAGAAAAAAGAGAAACAAGTGCAGCAAGATTAATGCAGCGTTTTTCAGAACAACCATTTGAAACTTGGAAAAATATCGAATTATCATTGTCCCCATATAAAGCTAGATTAGGCGGAGCTAACTTTTTTCAGAATCAAATCGATGAAATCATGGGGTTGTTCAATTCAAATGATTATCTAAATAATAACAGATTATCTGGTGAGTTTTTATTAGGGTATCATTGCCAACGGAAAGAGTTAAATACTTATAAGGTAGATGATTCAAATACTGATGATGCACAAGTCAGTGAGAATAGTAATTCATAAAAAAAATAGGAGAGTTAAACATGGAAAGTTTAAAAAATAAAATTGATTTTGCGGTTGTCGTTAAAGTAAAAAATGCAAATCCAAATGGTGATCCATTAAATGGAAATAGACCAAGAACAAACTACGATGGTCTTGGAGAATTATCAGATGTTTGCGTTAAAAGGAAGATTCGCAATCGGCTAATAGATAACGGCTTTGATATCTTTGTTCAATCAGATGATAAGAGAAAAGATGATTATCGAAGTTTAAGGCAACGAGCAGAAGGTGTCTTAAAGAAAGAAACCTTAAAAGATGAAAAGAAATTAAGAGAAGATGCCTGTAAACAGTGGATTGATGTAAGAGCGTTTGGTCAAGTTTTTGCATTTGAAGGAGAAAAGAAAGAAAAGAAACCGAAAGGACAAGAGTCTGGTAATGATACAAAAGCAGAAGGTAAAGACTCAAAAGGTGTATCGGTTGGTATTCGCGGTCCGGTGTCCATACATCCTGCATTTAGTATAAATCCTGTTAGTATAACAAGCGAACAAATTACTAAAAGCGTTAGTGGTGAAGGTGACGGGAGTAAAAGAGGCTCCGATACAATGGGAACAAAACATAGAGTTGACTTCGGTGTGTATGCTTTTTATGGAAGTATGAATCCTCAACTCGCATCTCTTACTGGCTTTTCGGATACTGATGCGAATGCGATCAAAGAAGCACTAAGAACTCTTTTTTTGAATGATGAATCATCTGCTCGTCCTGCTGGAAGTATGGAAGTTGTAAAATTACTTTGGTGGAAACACAATAACAATAATGGTCAGTATTCAACTGCAAAAGTTCATAGATTATTAAGCGTTGATCCGCAAACTTATGATATAAAGGTTGGTAGTCTAGATGGATTGGAATGCGAACAAATAGAAGGACTATGAAGTCCTCATCGACAAATCAAAATTAGGCGCAGGTAACCAATTCGCCAAAATAGAATTGATTGAATACTAAAAACAATTTCCCCCATTCCGGTGAATGCCGGATTGGGCTTTAAAGGCTAATTATGATAATACTCATCAGTTTTCAAATGCTAGATAAATAAAAATGATATTTCTACTAATTGTTTTGTTTGGTCCACTTTTGGTTGGCTTCGTTTTTACAATTATTATTTATGCAGGCGGAATGATTATATTAGCGATTCCAGGAGTAATTGTAAGTACCTTACTTTTTGTTTTGGGCGAGGAGCTAAAAAGTAATCTACTGAAATGGATTGCATTCATAAGTCTTGTGCTATGGATTTTATATGTGATGAAAAAGATAGATAATCGAATGAGTGAGAATATCGAAAAAAGGAGCAGAAGGAAAAGAGAATATTAAAATGATATACATATTACTGCTGATTGCTTGTCCACTTCTGGTTGTATTATTTTTAGTATATCTTCTTAATATACTTTATTTTTTTGCATTAATGACACCGGGGCTAATTGTATGTAGCCTTCTTTTTGTTTGGGGCGAGGAATTTAAGAGTCCTTTACTTATATGGCTTTCATTTATTTTTTCGTTATATGGTTCATTTATGTAATGAAAAAAATAGATAATCATATAGATGGAAAAATAAATGCGAAATAGTGGGTTTCGTCGTATTAGCGGGTTGAAATTATTCAACCCCTACGTTTATAAATGTAATTTTTAGAACACGTAGGGGCAGAATAATTTCTGCCCGTATACGATAATGCAGTATTTCGATGAGGTTTATTTGCGGATAATCATTGTAAAACATGAGAATCCAGTGTGTAATTTGGGAGTGATGGGGCGAAGCTATGTAAGCTTTTATAGTTTATTTATAAGGAAATCATGAATAACGAGATAGAAATTTCACCGTTGTATACTAAATTAGTGTTAGAGATAGAGGCGATTCGAAAAGAGTATTCAATTCTTTGGGAAGAGAAGGATCGATTGGAGAATCAATTGAAACCGCTACTCTTGATTAAATTCAATTTAGAATTAGGGCACACAATTTTGGCTTATATGAATATGCATTTGTATTTTTTGAAATTGAAAAGAAAGATTGAACTTTTACAGATGCATATTAATCAGAATCGACAAGTGAATATGAATGAAATCGAATCTAGTTTATATGCGGAATTTCAGGAGTGGATTAGTCAGATTTCAAAACTCGAAAAAGATATTCGTGTTGCGAGACAGACAACGTTTGATTTCCTTAAGCCCGACGATTCTATTAGGCTACAGGAGATATACCGCAAGTTAGTTCGTATATTGCATCCCGATCTAAATAAAAACATAACGGAAAATCAAAAAATCCTCTGGAATCGAGTGCAAGATGCGTATAAAAATTTGGATTTAGAAGGGTTATTGAATTTAGAAATTCTAGCTGGTAGTGAAGAACTCATATCAGAAATTTCTAGTTTAGAAGTTTTAACAAAAAAGAAAGATAAACTATGGAATCAATTTCAAATTCTCACAAAGTCAGTGGATGAGGTTAAGAAAAGTTTTCCACTCGACCTCGAAAGAGAATTAGACGATCCGGAATGGATAAAAAGAGAAAGTGGACTTTATCAAAATAAAACAAAAGAAATTGAATCTCTGCTGCCGCAGTATGAGAAAATATACAAAGACATTCTTTTTCAACTCTATGGCTTAATGCAGGAGCATCCCGAAAACCTATGAATGAACTATCTAACTTTGATCCGCAAACACTACATATACTAGCGAAGTCATTTAAGGACGGTTTGCCTCTTCCTAGTATCAAAGAAATTTTTCTAATTGAATCTCATATCGCCGGAACTAGTTATCTTAACTTAGATGAAATTGAAAAATCCTTAGAGAAAGATGAATTTCTAAAACTAATGCGGCAAGCGGATAATCAACATGATTCTCTCGCCATTCTAATCTTTGATTCAAAAGGAAATAAACTAGGCTATGTTCCTCGAGACAAGAATGAAGTCATTGCAAGGCTTATGGATGCAGGCAAATTCATTTTCGGTAGACTTATTCACAAAGAGCAAGTGAATAGCTGGCTCAAATTGACTATTAAAATTTATTTAAAAGATATGTAAGGAAGGAAAAGCCATGAGTAAACAAAAACTTTCAAATAAACAAAAAGCTTTTAGCTATTGTCCTCAGTGTAAATGTAAACTTTCGAATGGAAATTTTATTGTTCTAAATGGTGGCTCTATGGTAAAAATTGGTGATAGTAAATATTCCAGTGATAACAGTTTATTACCATTTCTAAATTTAATTTGGCATGAATATTTACCGCAGAAAAATGAACACGGTGCGATAGAATCATCTGTATTTTTAGAAGTAACGGATAAGAAAAATCATATCCTCGGACAATTTGAATATAACTTTTGTTCTATTGAGTGTATTCGGGAATGGTTTAATTCAAAGTTAGAAGAATTGTCTTTAGCCGCAAAGGATAGAGGTTTAACTAAATTAAGAACTCGCAAGAAAAAAACTGAACAAGCTAAGAGCAATTCAATGATAGAAGCTATTTATAGAATGGGAAGTAAAATGCCGAAAGAAAATATTGATAAACTAAAAAAGAGTTATGGAATTAAATAATAAATATGTAATTTGTATGGATAATTCTGATTATCCTGTTTCACTTACAAAATATAAAATCTATGAAGTAATTCCTTCTTCCAAAACCGAAAAAACAGGAATGCTCCGAATCATTGACGACTCCGAAGAAGACTATCTTCATGCAGCAAAGAGATTTATTCCTATAGAATCGTTTGATTATGACAAAGAAGCGGATGTAATGTATGTAAGCTTTGAAAAACCACAGAATGCAGTAAAAACATTGCCGCAAGAGGATGGAAGTCTTTGGCGATACAATGAAGAAGGAATTTTGGTTGGAATTACTTTTATGAATTATCAAACATTAATTAACATAGTATGAAACCTAACATCGAATTAGCCCCACAAGAACAGTTATTGTTTGTTGAAAAACTTCTTACTATTTTTTTAGATAGGATATTAGGACATCCAGAAGCGTTAGTTACAGATGAATCCAGAATTTATGATTTTACTGAAAACGATATAGATGATTCTATTGGCAAAGGAAAAAAGGCAGGGCATTATTTATTTAAGAGGCGTTGGCGAATGTGCTACCCTGATGGAAGAAAAACAGAGTTTAAAGAAGAGATTCAGGAGCAAAAAGCAATTCACCAGCGTAAATGGATCATTCGAAAATGTAAAAGAGTCTTCGGTGTAGATATAACGGATTATTATAAAAAGGATTTTCCAATAGTTCTAAAGTATATAATGACAAAGTTATCGAAAGAAAAAGCACTAGAATTAGGTTTGATTGATAACAAAAATGTTTGAACCTTGCAAAAGTAAAGGAGTTAGGTATGCTAAATTTATTACAGGAATTTAAAATAATTATAAAAGTATTGGAAGAGGAAAGGATTGATTGTGCGGTGTGTGGTGGAATGGCAAATAGCAAAGTAGATCAAGAAGACATTGAGAGGCTACAGTCAAATGGATAAAATAGGTATGATTCCAAGCGCAGTCACAATGCGAATAGAAAAGCTTTCGCAACTAAGAGAGCTTTGCTTAGTATTAAAACAAGCTGGAAAAAAAGCTGGGCTTCACAGTGGAAAAGTGCAAGAGAATTTAAATATAAATCTACAAACGTCTTAGTGAATTCAATTTATTAATCACACCAAAATAAGCATTTAGCAATTGACAGATAAAATATAATATTATAAAATTAAACGAGGAGACGACAAACTATGGATATAGAAAGATTCTTATTGACTTGGGGAATTAGCTCATTTTTATTTTTTATTTTCTTAACTCTTTTAAAGCGATGGATAACAAAAATCGTAAAGAATGAACTAGATAAACATTCGCATGAAAACCGATAGAAGTGAAATTTTACTGAGATTACTGATTGCTATTCTTTTGGGATTGGTTGTCGCTTATATAAGTTTGAATAATGAAACCAAAGTTTATGCTGATATAATTATCATAGTGACAGGAATCGCAAGTTTTGTTCTATATATTTGGGAAAAGTTAAAAGGTGAATAACGATTATAATTGGTCTGAATCAGAAATAATTCCCATCTCGGCAATTAGTCATCATTTGTATTGTCCGAGGCAGAATGCTCTTATCCACACAGAAGGTGTGTTTAGTGATAATGTGCTCACGACTTCTGGAAATATTGGACATCAATTTGTAGACGACGAAAAAAGTTACACCGATCACGGTATCAAGAAAGAAACTTCTTACCGAGTCTTTAGCGAGAAGTATGGACTCAGTGGAATAGCGGATATTATAGAGTTTCCCCTGAATGCACCGCCATTACCGATTGATTATAAGAATGGTAAAATTTCTTCTTGGGAAAACCAAGAGTCACAAGTCTGTGCCATTGCAATCTGTTTAGAAGAGATGTTGGATGTTGAAATTAAGATTGGTGCCATTTATCATATTCAATCTAAGAAACGCCATGAGTTTACTATCGATAATCCGCTTAGAGAAAAAACATTACGCGCTGTAGAGGAAATTCGTCATAATCTGGTGAATAATATTTTACCAAGAGCACTGTATTCCAAGCGGTTATGTGATAATTGTAGCCTTTATCAATTTTGTCTTCCTAAGATCAAAGAACCAAAAACACAAGATTCAATTTTTAAACCGGTGGATTTCAATGGCTGAAGTTAAATTAAATATTTTGTATATCACTCAAGAAGGTCTCTATTTACACCATGAATTAGAGAAAATCAAAGTAGAGCGAAAGTATGAGACAATTATGGAATTGCCAATTCATCATTTACAGGGAATTATAATCTTCGGTATATGCAGCATTAGCCCATCCTTATTGCGGAAATGCCTTGAACGTGGAATCTTTGTTTCTTACCTAACGGCGAGGGGCAAGTTCATGGGAAGACTAGAAGGAGCTAATTCTGGTAATGTGCTACTTAGAAAAGCACAATTCAAAAAATCGGAAATGGACGCTGAGAAATTGAAGATTGCTAAGTCTATCATTGCGGGAAAGATTCAGAACTCCAGATTGAATTTACTGCGCTCTGCAAGAGATTTGAAAGACGAAACAAAAGAAAAGGAAATCAGAAATGTAGTTTTAGATTTAGAAAGAAATTTAACTTCTCTCGAACAAGCTAGCTCTGTAGAGAGTGCGAGAGGCTACGAAGGAAATTCTGCTAAATCCTATTTTTCTGTTTTCGATCATTGTATTGTTCAGCAAAAAAAAGATTTTGAATTTACCAAACGCATGAAGCGTCCTCCTAAAAGTAGGATTAATGCGTTGTTATCCTTTACTTATTCACTGCTTAGCAATGATTGCATTTCCGCGTGTCAGGCAGTCGGATTAGATCCTTTTATTTGTTTCTTACATGAAGAACGTCCTGGTCGTCCTTCGCTGGCGCTGGATTTGATGGAAGAGTTTCGTCCTTTTGCAGATAGGTTTGTTTTGACTTTGATTAATCGAAAACAAATTCAAGCAAGTGATATTATAGAGAAGACTGGTTCTGTGTATACTCTCACCGATGATGGGAGAAAAGCATTATTAACCGCTTATCATAATCGAAAGCAAGAAGAGGTTACTCACTATCTTTTAGAACAAAAATGCAGAATCGGAGAATTGTTTTTATTGCAAGCAAGAATTTTGGCGAGAAACATTCGCGGTGAAATGCCGTTATACGCACCTTATATATGGAGGTAAATCATGTTTATTCTCGTTTGTTATGATGTTGAGACTTTGACAAAAGAAGGTAAACGAAGACTTCGCAAAGTTGCAAAGCATTGTGAAAGTTATGGTCAGCGAGTGCAACATTCCGTTTTCGAATGTAAAATGGATAAGGCTTTATATTTAACATTTGAAAATAAAATTGTTTCTATCATTGATCAAAAAACAGATAGCCTTCGAATATATATACTTGACGAAGATTCAATAAAGAAGATAAAGAACTTCGGTGTCGCGACGATAATAGATTATGAAGAGCCTCTTATCCTATAATTCAATGCGAACCCAAGTCTCCCGCACAACCCGCTTAGTTTCGCAAAATCAAAAAGAACCAATAGGTATCATATCCATTGACACCTGCACCCAAAAAATAATTAGTCTTTTAGTAAGTGAAAAACAACTGTTCGCAAAATTCATTTTAAACAATGAGTATACGG
>JADJFV010000010.1 GCA_016708435.1 Leptospiraceae bacterium
ACGTAACGGAGTAACTTATTTGCGACTTCTAGTCCAATGTTTCTTTGCGCTTCTTCTGTGCTTCCTCCAATATGGGGAGTGAGGATTACATTTGTTAGATTTTGAAGTGGACTGGTAAAAGGGTCTTTATTGGACTTAGGCTCTTCCGGAAAAACATCAATACCCGCTCCTGCGAGATGTCCTGACTTAAGGGCTGCGGCTAATGCGTCTATGTCCACCACTCTACCGCGAGACAGATTTAGAACATAGGATCCTTTTTTCATTGCTGCAATTTCTTTTGCTCCTAATAGATCCATTGTTTCTGGACTTTCTGGAACATGAAAACTTACAAAGTCAGCATTCTTTAGAACTTCTTCGTAAGAGTCAGCAGGCTGTGCATTTCCTAATGGAAGCTTTGTTTGGATATCATAGAAAATAACTTTCATTCCGAAGGATTCAGCAAGAATAGAAACCTGTGAGCCAATATGCCCGTAACCGATAAGACCTAATGTTTTACCACGCACTTCAAAACAACCGGTAGCAATTTTATTCCATTTGCCATTATGCGCATCTCTTGATTGATCTCCTGTCTTACGTGCAAGGAAAATAATCTCTGCGATCACTAGCTCTGCAACACTTCGGGTATTGCTATATGGCGCATTAAATACTGGTACGCCTTTTTTTTCTGCTTCGGAAAGATCTACTTGGTTTGTTCCAATGCAGAAGCAGCCAAGTGTTAATAGTTTGTGTGCGTTCTCAAAGACTTTTTCAGTTACGTTTGTCTTGCTGCGAATTCCCAATACATGAACGTCTTTAATCGCCTCACATAAATCCTCTTCCGTGTATGCATCTTTCATCAGTTTAACGGAAAAGCCATCATTCTTGAAAAGATTGAATGCATTTTCATGAATGTTTTCGAGTAAGAGAATGTTTATTTTATCTTTTGGAAATGAAATCATAATTACTAATTTTATAAAAAGACTATTCTTGTAATTGATTTTTTCGTAACGTTATTTAATTTAAAATAAAATTAGGAGTTTGTTTTAAAATGAGAAAAGTTCTTTTTTCCCAAATATTTTTTTTAAGTTTTTTGTTTTTTGTTATAAACTGCAATAGTTTGCAAGTCATACCCGAACCAAATCTAGAACAGGTAACTGTTAAATCAGAAACCATTTGCCCAGAGTTTACATGGTATTGGCCTTTTTGCACAAGAGGTAAAGCAAAAAGTTTAATGGTAAAAGGCGTTTACAATAACCTCACTGGAGATAAAAAATATTATCTAGACTACCATCTCGATATGTTAGATACCGATTTACCAGTTGGTCTTTCCGTCAATATTGATGGAACCTATTATAACCTCAAGAAGGTTTCAACAGATTACACTGACATTGTGAAATTAGAATCAGAGATAAGTTCAGAAGTAATTTCCAAAGTAAATTCTGCGAAAAACAATTTTATGCTAAGCTATTCCAATCGTAAGGATACTCACAATTTTACGCTAAGTTCAGGTGATACAAAAGAATTTGCAAAGCAATTAAATGAAGTCATCAAAAGAGTCGTGGCACAAGAAAAATTAAAGATTGTGAATTAAAGGGAAAATTAAAAGAGATTACGACCGACTTACACTGGGCTTAGTCGAATGTGTGAAAACATTCTATTGGTATCCTTAGAAAGCAACATTGAGTTTGATCAAATAAAAAAGTGTTTATTCTTCTAAGTGAGTCGGTTGTTACCTAACAAATAAAAATGAAAAAATATCAAATCATAAATCTATTCATCGTCATCCTTTTCTATTGTCAGTCATTCCCGGGCAAACGCGCATTAAACTTAATTTATATGAATCCCAAGAATTGTGGATTCGTTCAATTCTATAGAGATGGTAGCCTTAGATACTTTCTAGGAGATAAGTCCCAAGAAAAATGTGCGGATAATAAAACTATGCCAGCGCCACAAATAGGCGAAATCGGAAAGTATTCTTTCAAAGAAAAAACCGGTTTAACTCCCAAGCTACTTCTTACTTCTAAAGACCAAGACTCCTTTGAAATTAGATTTGAGGAAAATATGAAGACACTCTTCATAAAAAGAAAAAATGCTTTAGACGAAGAACTCTTTGAGAGAATGAAATGATGTATAGAATCTCGGATGATATAGTTAATTTTCTAGAAAATAATTTTTTAGAAATGGAACCAATTCTAGATCGAATAGAAAGGTTGATTGATTTCTTAGAGGAAAATGAAGTCAAAGAATCATTCGACAGAATCATTCGGTCTGTATTGTTTCTTTCTGCGGCTAATGAAAATTTGTTCCTACAATATCTAGAACTGGCAAGGCTTGATTATAGAGATTTAATTTATCTCGCTGAATACGAAGGCGAAAAGCAAGTTCGTGATTTCTCAGAGCCTTTTGTAAACTAGTAAGCGATGCCTACTCTCTTCTGAAATATAGCTTCTGTGCGAATGTTCTGCAAAAAGAAATCAGCAACGTCCTCTACTGCTATTCTTCTTCCATCAACGGGCAAATAATCTATAGCCGTTCTGTAGTTGCCTGTTCGTTTATCTTCAGGCATTTCAGGAGCACAAACAAGCGTCCAATTTAATTTTGTTTTTTGCAAAGCCTCATATACTTTCCAATTCTCTGCAGAGACAAGCTTAAATATCTCAGGATAATTAGGACGATTTCTTCTAAGCCCATACTCCGAGTCATCTAAGATTCCTGCACCGGCTACAATAAGTATCCGCTTGATACTAGCCTTTTCCATTCCAGAAACAATATTGTTCATCCCAACGGATAACACAGAGTAGTCGGGTTTTGTAGATCGCCCACTTAAAGCAGAGAATACTAAGTCCTTTCCAGCAATTGCATTTTCTACTTGTTCTGGATTGAATACATCTCCGGAAATTATTTCTAGATTCGAATCTGTTAGTTTTATTTTACTTCTATCTCGAACAAAAGCGGTTACTTTGTATTTGTCGGAAAGGGCATATTCGATAAGCCTTGTTCCTACACGACCACTAGCACCGAAGATAATAAGTTTATTCATAATGGGTTTTTAACCACGAAGAGCGCGAAGTTCACGAAGTTATTTAGTTTTTTCCTTCATTTATTCTTCGTGCTCTCTGTGTCCTTCGTGGTAGAAAAAAAAGTGTAAAGTAACCCTTTGCATGGTCATAGGTAATGAGACTAAGCAAAGGGTGGTTTGTCTTATAAACTATTTGGTTGAAATACAATCCAACTGAACAATACGAACAAAAGAGAAATTACAGTTGCAAAGGAAAGTCCAAAGCTTGGCTCTAGTGCTTCCGTTGCTGCTTCTCCCTTATCTTCTGTCATGAAGGCAGATACAGTTACTCGTAAGTAATAGTAAATCGCAATCGCTGAATTGATTACACCAATAATCAGTAAGAAGCGATTTAGAACTTGATCTGACTCTGCAATTTTTTGGAATAAGAATAGCTTTGTCCAGAATCCGCCTAATGGTGGTATACCGCCAAGCGAAAAGAAGATAGCAAGTAATCCTACTGCGGTTAATGGCTTTTTGCCTGCAAGGTATTTAATGGAATTGTAGGTTATGATATACTTTCCATTTTCCAGATAAGCAATCATAGCAAACGCAGCAATGTTCATGAAGGAATACATGATTAAATAATAAATCACTTCCATCTTAGCACCGCAAACAATCCCTGCGACTACGTAGCCCGCATGGGAAATAGAAGAATACGCCAAAACTCTTTTGAGATTGTCTTGTTGTAATGCAAACACGTTCCCCAAAGTCATAGAAAGAGCAGCAATTCCACCAATTAAATACATCCAAACACTTGGAGTCTCTCCGACTGGAATGTATTGAAAGATAATAAGCATTAACCCCATTGCTGCGGCTTTAGGACCTGATGCCATAAATCCAGTAATAGTAGTAAGAGCACCTTCATACACATCAGGAGTCCAAGAATGAAACGGAGCCAGAGCTACTTTGAAGCAAACACCTACAAGAAATAGTCCAAGTCCAACCTTAGTATACATTGGAATCTCGCCGCCCTGTGTGAGAGGTCTAAGTGCAACGCCCAATTGAGTAGATCCACTTCCTCCAAATAAAAAAGCAATCCCCATAAGCATAAACCCAGAAGTAAATGCACCGAGCAGGAAATACTTAAGAGTAGCCTCTAAGCTTCCCATTTCATTGTGTGCCATTCCGATTAATACATAAAGGCTAATCGAAAGTAGCTCTAATCCAACAAAGATAACAATTAGATCAGTGCCACTAGTCATAAAGAACATTCCCGAAACAGCAAATAGCATTAGCGGATAGAATTCAGGAAATGTAATTCCATGTTGGTTTAGTGTGCGGGGAGAAGCAATTACAGTCAAGAACGCTGTTACCATGTAGATGACATTTAGCCACATAGAGATTTCGTTTATTCCAATTTGGTTGTTAAAGAAAAGTCCTTTTCCCGGAGTTGTATTGTAGTTATAAATCACAGCATACAAAGCCGCCAAGAGGCTAATCCCTGTTAGGTAACGAATCACTCTATGATCGTTAGAATGAAAAATAAATTGAGTTAACAAAAAGAACAACCCAACGCTACAAAGTATGAGCGCAGGTAAAATAGAAAGTAGATCGTTTGTATTAGGAGTAAATACCATTACTTCTTCTCCTCTGTTACAGGTGTTTTTGGTTCTGGAGTAGGCTCTGGAGGCAATGGATTCACATTCACAGGAGCCGGTCCAAGTTTAGGATTTACGTTTAGGAGAGCATACTGAGTAGTATACCCAGCGAGTCTTTCTTCGAATGACTTCGGAGCTTTTCCTAAAGAGTTATAATCCTCTGTTAATACAAGTTTCTTGCCTTGCTCTAGATTGGTTCTTTCTCCAATCGCTTGCACGGATGCAGAGTTTAAATATACTCTAGCACTTGGCTCTAAGTATTTCATAAATGTTTGTGGGTAAACACCAAACCAGAATATCAAGATGACCATCGGGACTAAGACGAAAATTTCTCTTGCGTTTAAGTCAGATAGTAATTCGTTTTCTTTGTTTGTGATTTCTCCGAAGAGGAAACGCTTTGTAAACCACAACAAGTAACATGCAGCCCAGACAACTCCGCTTCCTGCTATAACACCAAGAACAACGTTTACTTTGAGTGTTCCAAGTAGCACTAAGAACTCACCCACAAATCCGTTCATTCCAGGAAGACCAACAGAAGATAACATAGCAATCATAAAGAAAGTTGCAAACAGTGGAACAATCTTCGCAATCCCACCGTAATCCGCTATCATACGAGTATGAGTTCTTTCGTAAATCATACCAATCATTAAGAAGAGCATTCCAGTTGACACCCCGTGGTTAATCATTTGGATCATTCCACCGAGAACTCCTTCTTCCGTAAATGTCATTAGACCGAGTAAACAAAATCCCAAGTGGGATACGGAAGAGTATGCGATGAGTTTTTTTCCGTCTTTTTGCACCATTGCAACGAGTGCGCCATATACAATTCCAATCACGCAGAAAATCATGATTAGCCCCTGATACTCAAGGGATACGATTGGAAAAAACGGAATACAAAAACGAATAAACCCGTAAGTTCCCATCTTTAAGAGAACACCGGCAAGTATTACAGAGCCAGCAGTGGGAGCTTCTGTATGCGCATCTGGTAACCAGGTATGAACCGGAAATACCGGAATCTTAATTGCAAAACTAATTGCGAAAGCAAAGAATAAAAATCCCTGTAGTGCAGGTGAGAAATTTGCAAACGACTTTGTAGAAAGGGATTCGATTGTGATATCACCTGTCTTAAAGTAGATAATCAAAATTGCCGCAAGCATTAAAACTGAGCCTGCCATCGTGTAGATGAAGAACTTGATTGCCGCATACAGTCTATTTTCCCCACCCCAAATACCGATGAGAAGTGCCATTGGTATTAACATCAATTCCCAGAAAACGTAGAATAATACTAAGTTAGCCGAAGCAAATACTCCAAGCACTCCAATCTCTAAAAATAAAAGTGCTATGTAGAATTCTTTGAGTCGTTTGTGAATGTATGTCCAAGAAGCAACACTGGAAATAAAAAACAAAAAGGAAGTTAATACAAATAATAGTAAAGCAACTCCATCGAGTCCAAAGTGGTAGTCTATTACCAATTTGCCGGAACTCATCCAATTTGGAATTCTATGCACAAATTGAAGCGCTGAACTATTTGTATTAAAATACCACATTAAAGGAGCACTTAAAACAAATGTAATTAAAGTAATGATGGCACTCGTCCATTTGATATGCTCTTCTTCTTTTAAGAAGGAAAGAATGGCAATTCCGAGGAGTGGTGAAAAGATAACCAAGGATAAAATTGATTCTGGCATGGTTAAAATCCTCCGTAAAGTAATACAACTAAAATGGCAATGGTTCCAATAACTATCGAGAGCGCATAATCACCTACTATCCCCGTTTGAATCTTACGGAAGATTTCAGAAATATGCATAAAGAATTTTCCAACTCCCACGACTAGTCCATCAATCAGAGCCTTGTCTACAGTTGCAGACAACCAATCTGACATTCTAAGAAGCGGCTTAATAATAGTAGCCTCATAGATTTCGTCTACATAATACTTATTGTAAACAACTTTTGTGAATCCTTTAAATCCCTCGTCAGAAGGAGGAACAGATTGTTTAATCTGGAATACAAAGTAGGAAAGAATAATCCCTGTTAGCGCCACGCAAATGGAAACAACAAGTAGAATTAACTCAGTCGATTCAGACATATGATGAGGCTCAGCAGTTATCTTCCAAGCAACTTCTACAATTTCTTTTCCGGGTGCAAAGATTGGTTTGAAGTAGTCAGTTAAGAAATGAGTTCCTCCAAAGAACAGGTGAGGCATTTGAATAAGCCCAGCACCCGCTGCACCAATCGCAAGAATCACAAGAGGAAGAGTAATCGTCCAAGGTGATTCATGTAAATGCTCTTTGACATGATGATCGATTCTTTCTTTTCCGTAGAAAGTTAAGAATACTAAACGGAACATATAGAATGCTGTGCAAAAAGCACCTGCAAGTCCAATCGCCCAAATTACATGTCCAATTCCGTGATGACCAAATGCTTTTTCTAATATTAAATCTTTTGAGAAAAATCCACTAAACGGAGGAATACCGCTAATCGCTAAAGTTCCAATCATGAAGGTAATCCATGTTATCTTCATATAGCCTTTTAGATTTCCCATATTTCTCATGTCTTGTTCGTGGTGCATTGCGTGAATCACAGAACCAGAACCAAGGAACATGAGCGCTTTGAAAAATGCGTGAGTCATTAAATGAAACATTCCTGCTTCATAAGCCCCAACGCCCATCGCAAGAAACATATATCCGAGTTGCGATACAGTCGAGTAAGCGAGAACTTTTTTAATATCAGTTTGAAATAAACCAATCGTAGCCGCAAAGAATGCAGTCACTGCACCGGTAATTGCAATGTAATTACTCGTAATCTCCGCTGCTAAGAAGATTGGATTCAAGCGGGCAATCATGAATACCCCCGCAGTCACCATCGTTGCCGCGTGAATGAGTGCAGATACAGGAGTCGGACCTGCCATCGCATCTGGAAGCCAAACATACAATGGAATTTGAGCTGACTTTCCAATTGCTCCAATGAAGAAAGCAAGTGCTACATAGTTAATGATTTCTTTAAATGGAATCGCAGCAGGCATTGCAGCCATGATGTCTACATATTTTACAGAGCCTAAATACCAATAGGTCAGAATAATTCCAACAGCAAATCCAACGTCTCCTATACGGTTAGTGATGAATGCTTTCATCCCAGCATTAGCGGCTGACGTTTTGTGATAGTCAAATCCTATGAGTAGGTAAGAGCAAAGACCCACACCTTCCCAACCTAGAAACATCAAAACAAGATTATCCGCTAGAACTAGATTTAACATCGAGAAGATGAATAAGTTCAGATAAGCAAAGAAGCGATTGAATCCACCATCGCCATGCATATAACCCGCGCTGTAAATATGAATCAAAGATCCAATCCCAGTTATGATAAGAGTCATATACAAAGAAAGTTGGTCTACTTGATAAGCGAAGTCTACTTGAAAAGCGCCAGCATGTATCCACGGAAGTAAAGTGAATAAATGAGGAGCGTTATTCGACATAGGGTGATAAGCTGTGAGAGAACCAAGTGTGATGAAAAACGGAATTAAGACCGCACTTGTTCCGATAATCGCCGCAGCCGTATTTGGCATTTTGCGATAATGAATCCCATTGACTAAAAATCCAATGAGAGGTAATAAAACTACAAGAGGAAAGTATTCTAACATAGTGCTACCATTTTAATAGATTGATTTCATCGACATTGGAAGTTTTCTTTTGTCTGTGTATTGCAATTACGATAGCAAGACCAATGCCTGCTTCTGCCGCCGCGATTGCCATAACGAAGAATACGATTACTTCCCCATTTACAATTGATAGAACTTTAGAAAACGCAATGAACACTAAGTTCACAGAATTTAACATCAGCTCTACCGCCATAAAAATAATTACTGCATTGCGTCTTGTAAGAACACCGAGCACCCCGATGGAAAATAAAATTCCTGCAAGAGAAAGATAATAATTAAGTGGAATTCCAGAAATATATGTTTGCAAAGTCTCCCCCTAGCCCTTCTTTACCACGTCTTTTTTGGCTATGATGACAGCCCCAATGACAGCTACTAAAAGCAAAATAGAAATGATTTCAAATGGAAGCAGATAGTCGATGAATGTAGATGCTCCGACTGCTGCCGTGTTTCCAGTAACGGTTACTTTTGATTCTGCGCTATCGCTTAGCTTGTATTCGTAATTCGGTGAAGTGATATTTGTAATCACTGTCGGATCAGAATCCTTTGTAGCTTTGAGAGAAACTAAAAGTAAAAACGAATACGAAATCACGATTAAAACAATGATTGTCTTCTTTACGGGATTACTCCAAATTTCTTTGTGTGTTTCTTCTCTTAAATTTAAAAGCATAAGAACGAATACTACTAACACCATAATCGCTCCCGCATAAACTAACACTTGCATGGTCGCAATAAAGACAGCGTTCATCAATGCGTAAATTCCTGCGAGAGAAAAGAAAGTAAGAACTAAGAATACAGCCGAAGCGACTGGGTTCCTATTTAATACTACTAAAAGTGCAGAGCCAACTGTCACTGCGGACAGGATCATAAATAAAATTGGTTGGATTTCAGTTAGGTTTAACATAATTAATTAAAAATCCCCTTCCAGTATTTTCCCCAATATACAACATAGGTTGAGGCTAATACGATATTAAACAGACACCAAGGGATAAGCTTTTTCCATCCAAGCACCATGAGTTGGTCATACCTAAATCTAGGCAATGTCCACCTCACCCACATGAATAAGAATGCGAAGAATAATACTTTTCCGACAAAGAACAAAAGACCGACTAATGGTTGTAATTCACTGCCATTTAAAATTCCAAATGGAACATTGTATCCACCGAAGAATAAAAGACTGACTACACAACTCATAGTAATCATGTTCATATACTCTGCGATAAAAAAGAGTGCAAATTTGAAAGCTCCATACTCAGTATGAAATCCCACAACAAGCTCAGACTCAGCTTCTGCTAAGTCAAACGGCAAACGGTTTGTTTCAGCAAACATGGCAACGGAGAAAATAAAGAAAGCAATCATTCCGGGTAAGGTAAAAATAAACCAAAGACCTTTTTGCGCGTCGTTAATATCTGTGAGTCGTAGTGACCCTGAAAGTAAAATCACAATCACAACCGAAAGACCAAGTGGTAACTCATAAGAAATCATTTGCGCTGTAGAGCGAATTCCACCCATAAGTGAGTATTTGTTATTGCTACTCCAACCTGCGAGGATAATGCCATACACAGAAAGCGAGGAAATCGCAAACATAAAAAGAATTCCAGTATTTGGATTAGCGATTTGCAAATCAATAGAAGGAAAACCAAATGCACTCGCTAAGAAAGGAGGAAGTGGAATTGTCCCCCCAAAAGGAATAATCGACCAAGCCATAATAGCACACACGATCGAGATGGCAGGTGCAATTAAATACATTACCTTGTTGACATTGACCGGAAAAACTTCTTCTTTGGTTAAGAATTTAATTCCATCGGCGACAGGTTGAAGCAGACCAAAAGGACCCGCTCTATTAGGACCCCTTCTGTCTTGAATATAACCTGCAACCACCCTTTCGGCTAATGTGTAATAGGCACATCCGGTGATGATGATAAAAAACAAAAATACGCTTTTAAGCGCCCAAACTAATACTAACATCCAATCCATAATTTATGCCGCATGTTCCTTTTGTAATCTGGCTTCGAAATCCGCTCTGAATTTTTGAATGGTAGGACGAACAGCACCAACGCAAGCATCTGCAAGCGGGCAAATCGTTGTTCCCCCCTCCATATTCACACTTAAAGATAAAATCAACTCTAAGTCTTTTTCAGTTCCATGACCTTCTCTTATTTTATGAAGTAAGTCTGCTACCCAATGAGTCCCTTCCCGACAAGGTGTGCACTGTCCACAAGACTCATGCGCATAAAACTCCGCCAAACGGTAAGTAGACTCAACTATATCGGTATCATCTGCGAGTACAATCACAGCACCACTACCAAGCATAGTCTTATGGTCTGCCATAGACTCAAAGTCCATGTTCGCAGTTTCGCATTCTTTAGCTGTGAGAATAGGAACAGAAGAACCACCGGGGATAATCGCCTTTAGCTTCTTACCATCTGCCATTCCACCGCATAGATCATTGATTAATGACATGAGAGGAGTTCCGAGTTCTATTTCATAAACGCCTGGCTTTTTAACAGGACCACTTACGCTGAACATTCTTGTTCCTGCTGACTTAGGTGTTCCCATTTTTGCATACCAAGCTGCCCCATTATTGATAATATGAGGAACAGCACTGAAGGTCTCCACATTATTTACGACAGTAGGACAACCATAAAGTCCTGCAACGGCAGGAAAAGGAGGCTTGAGTCTTGGATGCCCTCTTCTGCCTTCGAGTGAATTGATGAGTGCTGTCTCTTCTCCACAAATATAAGCGCCTGCTCCTGCATATAAACCTAGTTCAAAATCAAATCCTGAACCAAGGATATTTTTTCCAAGAAGTCCAGCGGCATACGCTTCATCTACCGCAGCTTGCACTCTATCGTAGGATAAATGATATTCACCTCTGATATAAATATAACCTTGGTGAGAGTCGATTGCACGAGCCGCGATAATCATACCTTCAATCATCTGGTGGGCAAATTCTTCTAGTAATACTCTATCTTTAAAAGTTCCGGGCTCCCCTTCGTCTGCATTGCATAGCAGATACTTAGGCTTATCCGTCTTTGGAATAAAAGACCATTTCATTCCAGTTGGAAATCCCGCTCCTCCACGACCACGAAGACCAGAATTTTTTACTTCTGTAACGATATCTTCTGGTTTCATACCGAGAGCTTTTTTAATGGCAGTGTAACCACCAACTGATTTATAATGAGCAAGTTTGTGGATGTCTTTCTCACCCTGGTGTTTAGTTAAAAGCTTTAATTCTGCCATTCTTTACTCCAGAGATTTTAAAATTTCGTCTATTTTTTCGGGCGTGAGGTGTTCATGATAATCATCATTGATCTGCGCCATGGGTCCGTAACCACATGCACCAAGACACTGCACTTCATCTACTGTGAATTTTTTATCAGCAGTTGTCTCACCTTTGTTAATGCCTAGCTTTTTACAGAAATGTTCTGTTACTTTGTCAGAGCCCATTACAAAACAAGAAATGTTTGCACAAACTTGCACATGGTATTTACCGACAGGCTTCTTATTGTAAAGAGTGTAAAAAGTAGCAACCCCGTATACATGAGAGACTGCGATCGGATTACCAATCTTAGCCGCAATGTATTCCATCCCCTCGGTATCTACATAGCCTCTATCTCTTTGTAATAGATAAAGGGCTGGCAAGATTACCGATCTTTTATCGGGAAACATAGTTAATAGTTTTTGAAAACGTTTTTCGGACGCTTCTGAAAATTGATAAGCCATACTAACAGTCTAACTCCCCTGCAATAACATTTAAAGAACTCATCGTTGCGATTGAATCTGCAATCAGGGAGCCTTTTACCATATGAGAAAATGCCTGGTAATACCAAAAACAAGGACGACGAACATGCACTCTCCAAGGAGACTTTTCTCCTTCTGAAACTACATAGAATCCAAGTTCGCCATTACCCCCTTCGGTAGCCATATAATATTCACCAGCAGGAACTTTGATTCCATGCATAATGAGTTTAAAATGATAGATTAATTCTTCCATACTTGTATAAACTTTTTGTTTCTCAGGAAGAAATATATGAGGAAGATCAGCATGGTAAGATCCTTCGGGAATACCATCAATTAGCTGCTCAATGATTCGAATCGACTGACGCATCTCTTCCATACGAACCAGAGTTCTATGAAGCACAGATCCATCTTCGCCAATTGGAATATCAAAATCGACTTTGTCATAGAGCATATAAGGAGTATCCTTACGAACATCAAAGTCAACACCCGCAGCACGTAAATTAGGACCAGAGAATCCAAAGGCTAATGCGTCTTCTGCGCTGATACCACCTACTCCCGCTGTTCTATCGTTGAAGATTTTATTACGAATGAGAAGTGTGTTAAATTCGTCCATTGCAGGCTTAAGCCCGTTAATCACTTCTTTTACTTCTTTTACAAAATCAGGATAGATGTCGCGTTCCATTCCACCTACTCGGCAGAAAGTCGTTGTTAGTCGCGCACCGGTGAGTTTTTCTAGAATGCTATGGATATTTTCTCTGTGGTGAAATAGATGAAGCATTCCAGAGAAGGCTCCTAAATCCACACCTAAAATTCCATTGCAGATAATATGATCCATGATACGAGAAAGTTCTGATATGATCATACGAACATAGGTAACTCTTTCAGGAACTTCAATCTGTAGCATTTTTTCGACAGTCAATATCCAACCGATATTATTAAGCGGTGTAGAAATATAGTTCATTCTATCCGTGCAAACTAGGAATTGATTGTAATCATAACGCTCGCCTAGTTTTTCAAAACAACGATGCACGTAGCCGATGATTGCATCTGCTTCTACAATTCTTTCTCCGTCGATTTGAATTACATTTTGTAGAATACCGTGTGTAGCAGGGTGTGAAGGTCCGAGGTTAACAAGGAGATGCCCCTCAGGAAGATTGTCAAATTTTCCTTTGAACTTCTGAGCTGTTTTATCATACATTGCCATGATTATTTCTCCTTATCTTCTTGGTGAATATGTAACAAGTCGGCAATCAGATAATCTTGTCCGAAGCCTTCTAGCGGATAATCCTTTCTTAATGGATGCCCCTGGAAATTATCAGGAAGTAAAATGCGCTCCATTTGAGGGTGTCCCGTAAATTCGATACCAAACATGTCAAAGACTTCTCTTTCAGGCCAGTTCGCTCCTCTGAAAATCGGAACAATAGTCGGAATGGTTTCCCCTTCTTCCAAAGGAACTTTTAACATGATTCGAAAATGTTTATTTGGAACAGAACGAAGCAAATAGCAAACTTCGAAGCGAGGTGTCTTTTTCCCGAGCCAATCAATTGCAGTTAAGTCATTCAAAAAATTGAATTGTAATTCTTTGTCTTCCTTGAGGGCTTTGATGACAGGGAAAATCCCTTCCGACTTGATAAAGAAGGTTGGTATATTGCTATTAACTGTTTCCTCTTTGAAAACGAAGGAAGACAGTTTGGATTTTATAAAGGATTCTACTTTTTCTTTCATCTTACTATAATTGGTTTGTTTTTCTCGTTGATCTCATCGATCTTTCTCATGACTTCTTGGCGTCTTGCTTCAAGTCCCTGGGTTTTAACTTTTTGTTGGAGTTTGATCAGAGCATCCATGATAGCTTCTGGTCTAGGAGGACATCCAGGAACATAAATGTCCACAGGTAGAAATCTGTCTACACCTTGGACAACTCCATACGTATCAAACATTCCACCAGAAGAAGCACAAGCTCCGACACTAACGACATACTTAGGCTCACAAAGTTGATCGTAAATTTCACGAAGAACGGGAGCCATTTTATAAGTAATCGTGCCAAGAACTAGAATCATATCAGATTGACGGGGAGAAAAGGAAGGACGCTCAGCACCGAAACGAGCGATATCATTGTCAGAGCAGGCTGTGCTCATAAACTCAATACCACAACAGGCGGTAGCAAATGGATAAGGCCAGAGTGAATAGCTCTTGCCCCAATTGACTACTGCATCTAAAGTTGAAACCTGCGCCATATCGCCGAGCATCTGCCCGGGTTTACTTAGAGTTTCGTTTAATCCCATTCTAAAGCTCCTTTTTTCCAGATATAGTATAAACCAACGACTAGAATGAATACAAATAAAAGCATCTCAATCAAAATGAAACCACCCAATCCAGCTTCAGTAAATTTACCTAAATTTACAGCCCAGGGATAGAGGAAAACAGCTTCAATATCGAATAAAATGAATAGAACCGCGACAAGGTAAAATTTTACATTGAATACACCGCGAGCATCACCATAATAGGGAACGCCACATTCGAATGTATCATGAGGTTTACTGCGCTTTTTGGGATTGAGAAGAAATGCGAGAGATAGGATTAATGTTGCGAAACCTACCCCAAATATGAGTTGAATGATGATTGGTCCAAAACCTTCAGGTGCACTGCCCACTTACAAACCTCCGTTTATCTGAATCTTTTTTGGCAAAAGGCTTTATGTCAATAAAATTAATCAAAATGAGTAAAAAAGAATAGTGAGAGATTTATTACAAATACATCGGCAAGGGCTTGCTCCCATACCGAGAGTATTGCACCCCGACGTAGTCTTCTGAAGCCATCAGGCGTGAAGGCATTATGGAACAACCCTAGGGAGTGACATTGAGTTAAGTCTGCTAGGTTTGTGCCTTCAGCACAAAGGGCGGGGGCTATTGTTCTAAAGCTCCAACGGAGCGAAATATCTGCCAGCATAGTCTGCAAGGACTATGCTGGTAACGGTAAAAAATTTAAAAGTAAACTTCGTTAGATTGTCCGTCTGCTTGATAAAGGTAGCAATTGTTATTTTACATGACCGTAAGCTTACTCTAATATAAAAGCCACCTTCGAGCCGAATTCGGCTTCTATGTGGCTTTTAGGTGGCTTCTATGTCAGTTCTAGATATATAAAAGCCACAAAGAGTGATACCCACTGCTCTGTGGCTCAATGCCATTGTGGCAAACGCTGCTTACCCAAAAAGGATTGGGTTACTGTTTTTTCTCTTCAGTAGAGAGTTTGAAAGGAACATAAAGTGGGCAAAATCTAAATATTGCAGTGCCAATTGGGATAATAGCTATTAACCCAAGCCAGGACGAAAAATAGAGACCTGCTCCAGCGATCACAAGTCCAATAACCCCTCTAATGATTCTATCAGTGTTTCCCATATTACATTTCATAGTTTTATTCTCCTTAAACCTATTATTTTACTTCGGGCATATCAGAAAGCCCGCCACCGTTTACGATGTTTTTAAATCCATTTGCTTCTAGAATACTTTTTGCTTTGGAAGACCTTCCGCCTGATCTACAGTATACAACGATTTTGCGGTCTTTGTCTCCAAACTCTTTAAGTCTTGATTCGACTTGGTCTACAGGAATGTTCTTTGCATTCGCATAGTGACCGGATGCATACTCTTCCCCAGTTCTAACATCTACGATCAAAGCCCCTTCTTTAATATGGCTAATAACTTCCTTTTTATCCACAGCTCCAATTCCTCCATTGAATAATCTCAAGGCAAGAAAAACACCAAGGACTCCCATTGCCAAGTAAATTAAATTTGTAATATTCATCTTCATATATACCATAGGGGGTATTATATAATATTTTGCAAGCGTTATTTTTTTATTTGACCAATATACGGTAGTGGGTATACTATGAAAAAAATAAAGTAGGTATATATGAACAAGCAAAGAACTGATTTAATTTCTAGACTAAGTAGAATCCAAGGACAACTTGAAAGCATCAAGAAAGGACTTGAATCTGATGTAGAAATGGAATGCATTAAGACAATGCACTTAATTAAAGCCGCAAATAATGCCTTAAAGAAATTCGGAGAAGCCTATGTTTCGAATCATATGGATGAATGCATGAGTGGAAAAAATCCAAAAAGAAATATCGAAAAAGATTTAAAATCAGTCATCGAAGCCGCATTTACTTTATAACTCACATTACGCAAAAGAGTAAAACTATGGAACAATTTATGAAATTAAAAATATTAGATAATCCTAATGGACTAATAAAATCAATAGCCCGCCTTATGTTGCGACCCTTAGGGAGCAACATTGAGTGGGCACGCTGGTCACTCACCTTGCGTAAGGTGAGTTTATAAGATTAAAGCCCTGTTTAAATACTTCTATAAATTCTTCCTCCTTCTCGCGGCTAACGTTTAGACCGAGAGATTGGAGAGAAACCATATTAGCCGCATCTTGTCCGCAGGGGTTAATCATGCGAAACGCACTTAGATCGTTACGAAGATTGAGTGCGACTCCATAACTTGTGAAATACGATTTAAAATAAACTCCCATAGAAACTAACTTTTTCTTTGGATTAGAAAATAAATAAAGTCCCGGTTTTTCTTTGTCGGCAATTACTTTTAGCCCCCAAACTGTTTCAATGGACTCCACTAAACAATCAGTTAGAGCCCGCAAATAGTCGCCGATTGTAATTTCTCTTTTCTTCAGATCAATATGTGGGTAGATGACTAGTTGCCCGATTTCATGAGCGGTAATATCACCGCCCCGATCTACCTTGCAAAACTCAACACTCTTCTCAAGTAAATATTCTTCTGTTACGAGCAGATTTTGAATATTATAGTTGCTACCAGCCGTTATCGTAGATGTATGCTCTAAAAAGATTATGATTTCTTTTCTTCTACTTCGCAAAGCAGATTGTAATTTCAAATATCTAATATAGGGAACGGAGCCAATTTTTTTAGTAAATTTCATTATCTGTTATATCTTCTATGGAAAAACTTCTTAGTTCAATCTATTACATCATTCAGAATTATCCGGCAAAATTGGATAGGAAAAATTTATCCAAACTACTCTACTATGCAGACGGTGTTTTTTTTCAAAGACATGTGGATATGATTACCAAGGAAAAATACATTCGCCTCGAAGATGGTCCCGAATTAATTAACCTGAATTTAGCAATTGTTCATCTAATCGGAAATGGAATCCTTACCGTCGAGCCGGATATTACAGCCATATCGGAACGAATTGATAAATTCTATTTACGAACCATCTCCCAAATGAATTCAAATCTCGAAAAGGAAGAAATCAGAATTCTGAATAAAGTATTGAAAGCATTTAAGGATGGAGTGAAACAGGAAGATAAGCAATACCCAAACCTTTATGAAAACTATGTAATTACTCCGATATATGGAGAAATTGTTTTCTCAGAGAAAACAATTAACACAAAAATTCACATTTTCAAGAAAAAAAGTCTTTTAACCTTGTCTGGAAAAATATTTAGGGTATTATTCGAATCATAATGCTAATCACAATTTTAAAAAGCAAAATCCATCGTGCAACAATCACCGATGCCAATCTAAACTATATCGGAAGCCTAACCGTTGATTTAGACCTAATGGATGCGGCAAAAATGATAGAATACCAACAAGTCGCAGTCGTAAATATCAACAATGGCGCTAGACTTGAAACCTATCTAATTAAAGGCAAGCGCGGTTCTGGTGAAATTTGTTTAAATGGAGCAGCCGCTAGACTCGGTGAGCCGGGTGACAAGATTATCATTATGACCTATGCAATGGCAGATGAGAAAGAAATCCCAAGCGACTATGACCCTATCGTTGTCCATGTGGATAGTAAAAACCACATTACTAATCCGTAAAAACTTTCTCTTTTTGATTCCAATATTTGCCTTTACATCTAATTATATTATAAAAAAAATACGATAATGATTAATATTACACCAACGGATGACTCAAATCTATGAATAAACTATTTAAGTACCTTTTTTTATCTCTAACCATTGCATTGACTCTTACTTTAATTGCTCAGGAGCCTGCTAAGAACACTGCTCCACCAGCTAAAGATGGAGCAAAAGCGGATGCTAAAAAAGATGATCTAGCGCTCCTAAAAGAGTATACTCCAATTCCTCAATTGGATCCTTCTTTTACAGTTAGTGGAACTTCCTATCTGCGCAGAGCAGCACACAATGGAAAGGGAGATGTTCTAGATGTGCAAATCAATATCGCAAATAATGAAGCTTCTTTAAGAGATTACTCTATTTACGTTTTCGCATACAATGAAACCAAAATTCCTATTGTGAATCCTCTCGCTCCACCACCAGCTTGGAGAGACAATGATCCAAACAAACTAAACACCACAGTTGATTTTTCTGTTTTATGCCCGGAAAAAATCACTCCAGAAGATGTTTGGGGAAAAGAAGGACTCAAAGCAAAGCAAGATAAATCAGAGAAAGAAAAACTCAAAGGATTCACTTATGTAGTTGGTGAGCCAAGTCTCAACGAATACATGCTTTATCTTACAAAGAAACCAGAGAAAGCTTTAAAGTTCAAACTTTACTACGAAGATGTTCCTAAAGACAAAGTAACGGAATCCAACTTCAAAAACGACGAAGCTGAATTGAAACGTGACATGAACAATAAAGCAGTAGATTCTCATACTTATACAATTTTTAATTCCAAGTATAAAACTACTATCACGACTCACCACTACTCTCAACACAGAGCAAACTTCTTCTTCTTTAACAGAGTTGCCGTTTTAATCTTTGATTCTAAGAATGCACTTGTTTACAGAAGCATCGAAGACATTGGTAAAAAAAGAGAACATAGATAAAATTTTAATTCTTTAAGTCTAATAACGATTTACCAGTCCCCGGTATTGCGAAAGCGGTATCGGGGTTTTTAGTTTCAATATAAAAGCAGAAATAAACCACAGAGAACGCTGAGAGCACAGAGAAAAAAAATTGCAGAAATCCATGATCTCTTATTCTCTTCTCGAAGGAGATAGACTAATTCGTGTATATCAATGACTGAATCATCTGCATAATCCTTTTCAAACATTATTCCATTATCTCCTGAATAAGTCTGAGTATGGTTATGCTTATTATCCCAAACTTCGAAAGGTATTCCATTCGGAAATGCTTTACAAGCAAAGGACTTATTACTCGGTAATGTGCTTCGATCTAAGTGTTTGCAAGATGTGCACTGCGGAAATTTCATCATAAATTATTCTTTCTAACTAGATTAGTTTTAAAATAGTCATCTTGTAAATCTTGTTAATCCTGTCAAAAACTCTTCGAGACAAGATGGACAAGATTAAGGTTTTATGTTCCTTCTCCTTTCTTCGTGTTCTTCGCGTCCTTCGTGGTTAAATTTTTCTTGGTTTTTCTTAACTTAATGACATTGAGCGATATCGGGCAATGTCATTAAGATAAGAGTTTTTCACCACGAAGAGCACGAAGTTCACGAAGGGGTTTATGAAGAAATCCTGTCTTTTCTTCGTGTTCTTCGTGCCCTTCGTGGTTAAATTTTTCTTAGTTTTCCTTAACTTAATGACATTGCCCGATATCGCTTGGCAGTCGTGTGAGCGAAGTTCCACCCATTTGCTTAGCCGCAAATCCAACGCCTTCGCCAGGGTGGAATTTCGGGGGTGACAGAATAGAATAATCCTTTCATCGAACTCAGTTAATTATCAAATCCTTAATGCATGGTAATCTTTCAACTTAGGTCGAAGTCTTGATTTGTGTTCGGGTAAATTGGCTGTTTGCGCTTTTTGCTTTCGTAGTTGTCGTTGTTCTTCTTGGGGCAAATGGTAAATATCCTGACATTCACGCGAGCAACAATTCTCGTATTCCTTTGCACAGTCTTCGCATTGGATAAACAATAGATGGCAGGCATCGTTTGCACAGTTGATATGTCTATCACTAGGCTTGCCGCATTGGTGGCAACTACTGATTATCTCTTCGCTGATTCGCTCTCCTAGTCTTGCATCAAATACAAAGTTTTTTCCTTTAAATTTAGATTCTATTCCTAGTTCTTTCACTTCTCTTGCATAAGAAATGATTCCGCCGAAGAGTTGGTTTACATCTACAAATCCTTTGTGTTTTAAGTAAGCACTTGCCTTCTCGCAGCGAATTCCGCCTGTGCAATAGAGTAGAACTTTTTTGTCTTTTTTATCCTTTAACAAATCTACAATCATAGGAAGCTCTTCTTTGAATGTATCTGCATCTGGCAGGATTGCATTTTCAAAATGACCTACTTCACTTTCGTAATGATTTCTTACATCTACTACGACTACATTTGGGTCTTCGAGTGCAGCATTAAATTCTACAGCTGATAGGTGTTTGCCTACGTTAGAAGGATCGAAGCTCTCATCATCGAGTCCATCCGCTACAATCTTTGGTCTTACTTTGATGATGAGTTGGAAGAAAGATTTTCCATCATCTTCAATCGCAATCTTTAACGGCATGTCTTTTAAATAAGAAACAGAATCCAATTGTGCTTTGAATTTTTCAAAGTTAAATTCAGGAACACATAACTGTGCATTCACTCCTTCTGTAGCAAGATAGATTCTACCGAATACTCCCAATGCACCCCACTCTACTAAAAGCTTTGTTTGTAGATCTTCTGGATTTTCAATTTTACAATATCGATAAAAAGAAAGTGTGATTCGCTTGAAATCTTCTGCTAATAGTCTTTTCTTTAATTCTTCTTTGCTTAGAATACCTTGCTTCATCGGTTAATACCTATTACTCAACTGATTTTTCTTTGCCGGCGCGAAAGATGCCTAGATACATTACGGCAAGACTTGGAATAGAAATGCAAAGTAAGATAAACAAATAGCCGAGCCATTTTTTATTTAGATATTCTTCATAGTTTGCAATCGTTCCAGTGCAAAGGCTATGTGCTGTTTCTACTTTAATAGGATTAAGTGCTGTGATTTTTCCAACTGCTGAAATGCTAACACCGGATAAAATACCGAGCACTCTACTCTTCTTTGGAATAGAGTCCGAAATTTTCACAGCGTCCCCACATGGTAAATAGTCATTTGCCACGGAGACTTCTATATCAGGAACTCCATCAACTTTTATCTGAACAGGTTGTAAATACAATTCTTCTTTCACCCATTCGGAGCGTTTTCCATTTTGTCCTTTCTTGAATACTTCTTTTACGGCTAACACGTATTCATCTTTCACACGGGGATTTCTCTCGGACAAATTGCCGGAGAATTTTACCATCTCACCAACTGCTAATGTCTGGATGGAATTTGTATCTAAAAGCTTTGCTGATTCAAATAAGTCTTTTCGGTCATCCTTTAGAAAAAAATTCAATACAAAAATGGAAAACAATAACGGGATTAAACCGCCAACAATCAAAATATAGTCTCTTTTCATTCGCTTTTCATACTCTATCGCTTAAATTTACCAATACAATAATTTGATTGGAAAGAAATTAGGAAAGACAAATATTGTAGAAGTTTATTTAAAGAAAAGAAAACCTAATTTAGCGAGAATTTCATGAAGAAAAAACAATTTCTTAAATCTATCCTCATCCCTCTATTTTTTATAAGTTACACAGCGTGTGCGAGCCACAGTCCAAGAGCTGAAAAGGTAAAAGCGGTTATACCTCAAAAATTTCTAGTCATCGGACATCGTGGAACCGGCGACAATTCTATTGCTCCAGAAAATACCCTCTCCTCTTTTCGGTTTGCTCAAAAGAATAACTCCGCTTTTGAACTAGATACCATGTTTGCCAAAACGGGTGAGCTAGTAGTCATTCACGACTCTGACGTAGACAGAACCACAAACGGAAAAGGAATGGTAGATACGCTTACACTCGCTGAATTAAAGCAACTCGATGCAAGTAAACTCTCTACACCAAAATTTAAAGGAGAAAAAATTCCAACCCTAGACGAAGTACTCACAGAATTTGGTGGAAAAACTTTAGTCGACATCGAAATCAAAGCCCAAGCACCAAAAGAAGAAGCGCAAAGAATCGGCACAGCCGTAGCAAAGCTCTTAGCTGAGAAAAAAATGGAAAAGCAAGTATTTGTTACGAGCTTTAACCCCTATGTATTAGAAACAATCAAGACAACTAATCCAGAAGTTTTACGGGGACAGTTGTATTCTTCCTTTGATGATGTGAAGGAATTGGGCTGGCTTGCAAAATTTGTCCTAAGAAACCTACTTTTAAATGGAAAGGCTGAGCCAGATATCCTCGCTCCAAGAAAAGACATGGTAGACGCGGATTACGTAGCCAAATACCAAGGATTAGGATACAAAATATTCCCTTGGACTGTAAATGATCCAAATGAAATGGAAAAATTAATCAAACTTGGAATTGACGGTCTAATAACTGATAGACCAGATTTAGCAAATGAAATCTATACGAAGCTAAAAAACCAATAAAGTGTTTGGCAGTAAAACAACCTCCGAATACTTTACTTTTAAATCAATAATAAAGAGCAGTCACAAATGTTCCATTTAGGTAAATCCAATTCAATCATTGCATCCATTCCGCCGGAAACAATTCCAATCGTCATCATCATTGTTTCCATTGTTGCCTTTACGATTATCATTGAAAGATCCGTCTACTTTTGGAAATTAAAATCCATCAACCCGGAAGACTTTCGAAGAGTAAAGGATTTGCTCATTGAAAAAAAATGGGACGATGCAAAGGACTACTTAGCTACTTGTAGCAAAGGTCCCACCACTGCCATTTTACAAACTGGTATTGAATACAAAAGAAGAGATTCCAAGTATTTTGAAGACGAAATGAAATCAGAAGGATACAGACAGATTTTTAAAATGGAAAAGTATCTCACCGGACTCGGAACCATTGCGACTATCGGTCCACTTCTTGGAGTATTAGGAACTGTTGTGGGTATGATTCGTTCTTTCGCAGAAGGTGCGGGAACGAAAGGTGCTGAGGTTGGTATTAGCGAGGCGCTCATTACGACTGCAATGGGTCTTTCTGTTTCTATTCCCGCTTATATTTTTTATAACTACTTAGTTCGTAAGAAAGAAGAAAAAATCGCTGAGATGGAAAATATTTCTGATCAATTTATCCAAGTATTTCACAGAGAGAAAGTATGAAATTTAGAAGGACGATGAAAACATTCGATCGAATTGATATAACCTCACTCATTGACGTTGTATCTTTCATCGTAATTTATTTTTTAATTAACGCAACTTTAGAAAAAGGAACTAGTATCAAAATCGAACTTCCTAGATCTTCAACTAGTTCAGCAAAAGAAAAAAATCAAGATGAATTAATCATCACAGTAAACAGAGACGGCAAAGTGTTGTTAGACCGTGATCCTACGCCTGTCCCTCTCGATAAACTAAAAGACAAAATCATTTCTTTTCTTGGTCCTAAAAAAGGTAGGGACCCTAAGAAAAATAAAGTAATCATTCGCGGAGACAGTGGTGCAAACTATCAAACCGTTGTCAAAGTCATAGATGAAGTAAATGCTGCCGGAGTAACTAGGTTTAATCTAGCAATGGTAAAAGGCACGAATTCGGGAAGCCCTCCTCCGGCTGAAGAAGAGCAATAGTAACGAATCACATTTGAAAGTAAGAACTGCCTTTAAAATCGTAGCCATTATCCTATTAGCCACTCTGATTGCGCTGGGTGGAACAGGAAAGCTTTTATCAGAACGATCTCTCCATATAGGAAAAGTTATTTCTGAGATAAAATTTGTAGGCAACCTAAATACAAGTAAGGAAGATATTTTAGGATTTATAGAAATGCGCAAAGGCGCCATTCTCACTGAAAAACTTTTAAACAACGATTTAAAAGCGTTATTCGCCACAGGTTACTTTTATAATATTGATATTAAAGCAGATACAACTCCTACTGGTGTAATCGTAGTTTTTGAATTAAAAGAACGACCGAGAGTAGAAGAAATTGAATTCATTGGTGCAGATGAAGTATTCCCTTCGGACCTTCGCGATAAAATGCCCATCAAAGAAAACGAAGTCATTACTCCCGAAAAAGTAAACGCAACCAGAGAAGTCATCTTAAAGAAATACAGAGATGAAGGATTCTTTCATGCCTATGTAAAATTTGAAATGGGAAAGATTAATCCTAAAACAAATCTAGTGAAAGTAAAGTTCATTATTGATGAAGGAGATGAAATTCCTGTTTCTAAAATCAATATCATCGGAGCCAAAGCAATTGATCCGGGCGAAATCATGGGCTTTCTGGATTTAAAAGAAGCAGGTCTAATAGAAAGTGGACACTTCAAAGAAGCTTCCTTTGAATCAGACAAACAAAAGATTGTAGGCTATCTCAAATCAAAAGGTTATCTAGATGCAGACTTAGTTCCGGAAGGAACGAACTGGGAAATCAGATGGGAAAATGCAAAACTTAAAGATAAACGGGTAATTATCGTTAACTACAAAATCAAAGAAGGCGATGTATATTACTTCAACGGATATGAGGCTAAGCACGATTATACTCTAGATGAAAAAGGGAATGCAATGTTCCTGAATAAAGAAAAGAACCCGGAAGGAACACCCAAAGAAGATTTAAAACCAATCTATACAATCAAGGAACTAGAAAAGCTATTTGAATTTTCGAACGATGACATTGGAGATATTTTCGATGAAGGAAAATTTCAAAGAGACAAAGGTCTAATCAACGAACTCTACAGTAGCAAAGGTTATCTTTATGTGCAGGTCATGCCTAAAAGAAAAAATATTGAACTTACGCATGAAAATCTTTTAACCTATGAAAACTGTGTTGGCTTTGCTGATAAAGCATCTTGCGATGAAGAAAAGAAACGACTCAATATTGAAAAATTAAGAAAGCTTCTAACTAAAAACCCGACCTATGCAGGAAGAAAATTTGAACATGTAGACTTTACAATTCGGGAAAACTTTCTTGCTTACATCGAAAACATTGTAATCAAAGGAAACAAAAAAACTTTAGACAAAGTAATTCGTAGAGAGCTTTTAATTAAGCCGGGAGAATTATTTAACTCTGCGTTAGTGAACAGATCTAGAGAAAGAATTTTTAACCTTGGATATTTCAAAGAAGTAAACTTCAATACTCGCCCCGGCTCAAGCGAGACTAAGATGAATTTAATCATCGACGTTGTAGAGCAACCCACAGGAACTATTTCTATGGGGGGCGGTTACGGGACAATATCCGGCTTCTCTATTTTTACTGAGCTTGGAGAAAACAACTTAAACGGAACAGGACAAAAAGTATCCGGTCGTATTGAATTTGGTCCTCTCAGAAAATTCTTTCAATTGTCATGGACAGAGCCGTGGATCTATGATAAGCCCTGGTCTTTGACACTGAGTATGTTCTACTCTTCGCGGATCATCAACGTTGGCGCTGCGTCGATTACGGATACACAAACTCAATCAATTAAAGAGAGAGCCTCCTACGAAACATCGGGTGTTGGTTTTTCTGTTGGTCTTGGTCATAGATTATCTTTTAATGGAACTCTTTCAAACTGGACGCATTTTCACCGTTATTCGCCAAGCTTCTTTCGATCAAGCAATGCAACTTCTTTAGTAGGCGATACCATTCGAGCGCAAGAAGACAGAGGTTGGCAATTTAGATCTCAAATCACAAATGGTATGGGTTACGATTCACGGGATAACGTCTTTAATGCGACTAGCGGGTTTAATACTTATTTTTCTATTTCAAACACGGGACAGTTCTTAGGCGGACAAAGTCATTTCGATCAATTCAATCCTGTAATGGAATTTTATCATAGTTGGTTTGATTATACTTTAGGCGGACTCATTCGCTCCAATACACTCAGAAGATGGAAAGTAGTGCAAGAGTTTAGAACCTCAAGTGTATTCACGTTTGAAAGAGTTCCCAAATATGGAAGACCAGATGCGCTTGTGCGTGAATCAGATAGACAAAGAAATCCTTATATCTTACAACAAGACTTACAGTTCATCGGGGGATACGAGTCATTACGCGGTTGGTTTTTCCAAGACAATAATTATCCGCGCGAGTGGCAAAACGGTGCTAACCACAGAGTTCTATTTAGCTCCGAGTTACGATTTCCAATTGAGCCTTCTCTCTTATGGCTCGTATTATTCTTTGATTCTGGTGCCATGTATGAAGATGTGAGTAAATGGACAGGCACAAGAAAAACAGATGCTCAAGCCTACGACCAGTTGGTGCTGAACCAAAGATGGAATTCCAATTCAGACCAAGCGCTGAATATTTATTTTAGAGAGCACTATGATCCATTTAGTTTAAAGCCATTAGCTGAAAGTCCATTGGAATTAAACAATCCCGGCAAATTAGTATTAAGCGGAGATAATCTAGCTTTAGATCGTTTTCGTTATTCCTGGGGATTTGGTTTAAGAATTCAAATTCCTGTGTTACCTCTGCGTCTCTACATGGCGCAAAAGCTTCGTTATACGGGAGTTGCCGATCATCCATTTAGCACATACAATGACAGCAAGAACTTCCAGTTTGTATTTGGTATTGGAGACATTCGATTTTAAAGTATGGAGTATCCTCTCTTAGACAAATTAAATGAAGAACAAAAAAAAGCAGTTCTTCAAACAGAAGGTCCTGTCCTAATACTTGCGGGGGCTGGCTCCGGCAAAACGAGAGTAATCACACATAGGATTGCGCATTTAATTTTAGACAAAGGTATTTCTCCTTACAATATTTGTGCCTTAACATTTACAAACAAAGCAGCCGCAGAAATGAAAGAGCGGGTAATTGGTCTAATCCCAAACTCCTATCATGGAATTTCGATTAAAACATTTCACTCTCTTTGTTTAAGTTTACTTCGCTCGAATGCAGATACGGTTGAATTAAAATCTGGCTTTACTGTATATGATACATCTTTGCAAGAAGCACTGATCAAAGAAATCATAAAGTCAATGGGACTCGATATTAAACTATTTGCTCCTTCTCAAATTGCAAATCGAATCAGTCATGCAAAAGACTCTATGATATTACCCGAAGAGTTCGGTGCTGAGTTAAGAAAAGATTTCTATTTAGAAAATGTAAAAGCAATTTATAAAAAATACGAAGAAAGAAAAAAGCAAAACAATGCAGTAGACTTTGGAGATTTAATTTTAAAAACAGTTTTGCTATTTAAGAATCATCCCTCTGTGATTGAACGTTATAATATTCTATGGAAATATATCATGGTAGATGAATACCAAGATACAAATAAAATCCAATATGAACTCACAAAGCTTCTAGCAGGTCATCATAAAAATATCTGTGTTGTAGGAGATGATGACCAATCTATTTATTCGTGGCGCGGAGCGGATATTCGCAATATTCTAGACTTCGAAAAAGACTTTGATAATACATTTACAGTCAAGCTAGAAGAAAACTATCGCTCTTTCGCAAACATCATAGAAGCGGCAAGCAATTTAATCAAGAACAACTCGGAGCGCAAAAGTAAGAATATCTTCTCAAGCAAACCTCCAGGGGATAAGATTACTTTGACGCAATTCTATAGCGAGCACGAAGAAGCAAACGCAATCGTAAAACAAATTCAAAAGCTCTATAAGACTGAAAACTCTTACACGAAATTCGTTGTATTCTATAGAACAAACGCGCAGTCTCGCTACTTCGAGGAAGCTCTTCGTTCTTCTTCTATTCCTTATAAAATCTTCGGTGGATTTAGATTCTTTGATAGACAAGAAATCAAAGACATCATCGCCTACCTTTCAGTAGTTGTTAATCCAGGAGATGATACTTCTCTATTAAGAATTATCAACTCGCCTCCGCGCGGAATTGGAGATACTACATTAGAAAAAGTAAAGGCACTTGCTCTCAGTAGAGGCATGTCAGTATTAGACGCTCTTAATACAGAAATTTCTGATATCAGAAAAGGAACTTTTAAGAACATGAAGGAATTATACAATAAATTCCAGGACTTAATTGATATGCAAAGAGTAAATGATACTCCTTCTAAAATTGTATTACAATTACTAGAAACAATGGGAATTCATGAACACTATCGAAATGAAGATTCTCTTGAGTCGAGTGATAGAATCGAAAACATTGAACAGTTCGTAACTGCGATTAAAGAATACGAAGAGAATGCAGAAAATCCAAGCCTATCGGAATACTTAGGAGACATTGTGCTTCTAACAAGTGAAGAGAATACAAAAGAATTAACCGACTATGTAACACTCATGACAGTGCACAATTCCAAAGGTCTAGAATTTGACTATGTATTTCTAACTGGAATGGAAGAAGGAACTTTTCCTCATAGAATGTCAATGGAATCAGAAAGCGAAATCGAAGAAGAAAGAAGACTCTGTTATGTAGCCATTACCCGCGCGAAGATAAAACTATTTATCAGCCATGCCTCCTTCACTCGCAAATACGGAAACGTAGAAGATAGAATTCCTTCTCGTTTTCTAAAAGAAATCCCATATGAGTTATTTGAAAATGGAAGAACACAACCAGAAGAGCGGTATACACCCAGTTATTCTCCCAAAGCTGGAGACAGAAAAGAAAACACAACTCTCGATCATAAGAAGCGTTCAATCACAACTGCTGACCAAAAGAATCTTTCTGTAGGGGATAAAGTCAAACACAAAGACTACGGCATTGGTAAAATAGCCGAAATCTCCGGTAGTGGAGACAACCTAAAAGTAAAAATCTCTTTTGGTTATTCTCAAAAGAGCTTTTTACTTGCTTATACAGTCTTAGAAAAAGTAAGTTAGGTTTTTAGTTTTGTATCTTATCTGAATTTCCAAAAAGAGAATACCAATCCACATTGCGGGTAAAATACATTATACCGCTGAGAAGCAAGAATAAACCAATACTTCCGGTTACTAACGAGTATTCCTCTAAGTTGATTAGAATATACAAGAATCCATAGAGAATAGAAATTCCGGATCCTAACACAAAGGCTCTGTATTTACTTCTTAATACTACTATCGCATAACCATAGATTTGCACTAGAACTGCAAGGGCTGCAATTAAATAAGCAAATGCAAAGCCGATGTATTCTGAAAAGGAAAGTAAAAGCAAATAGAATAAAAGGAGTGCAAAGCCCACAAATATATATTGAATCAAATGCACTCTGAGAGAATAGATTGCTTCGAATACAAAAAATCCAGCAAGTGTAAGTCCAATGAATAAAAATCCATACTTAATCACTCGGTTGATTAAATGATATCCATCCACGGCAACAATGAGGCTAACGCCAAATATCTCCTCTTGCAAGTTTACAAACTCAGAGCTTTCTTCCATCATATTGTATAGATGTATTTTTTGATTTAAGTCTTCGCTGTTTTTATAATTCCAAATAGCCTTAAATCCATTTTTATCTATGGTTCGAGTATCCGGCAAAGACCTTCCTGTAAACGATGGATCACCCCAATTAGAATCAATTTCTAGTCGTATATTATTAGCCATTGGAAGGATATGAAATTTTTCCATACCGGTAAGTTTTACTTTGAGTTCGTAGGAAATTTCTTCTTCGTCTGTTTCGGGAACAATTTTAAACGCAATGAATCGGCTGTCGTTTTTAATTTGCTTGATCGGCTTATTGCCATACTTCGCAGATTCAACAGATACTCTTAACAAGGAAGAGACTGGAAAGACTAAATAATAAGTCTTATCTTTACTAGCCGGAAGAGAAACTTTTCCAGAAATATCTAAATCTAAATTGTAAAAGGGAATCTGATAGGTTCCTTTTTTACGTATTTCTACAGATTGTTTTCCTTTTATATCTACATTAGAACTAAAAGACATTTGATCTATCGCTGCATTTGGTTGCTTGGAAAGAAAAGGCATTGCAATCAACTGTGCCCCGCCCCAGACTCTTCCTAATTGTAAGGCGACTGCCTCTCTTCGTTGCCTTCTTTCATCCGCCAAATTACTAATCAACGCAAGCGGTATACAAAGCATTAACCCTAAAAACCCAATCCAAAATAATTTCATTGAATATTCTTTTTTCATACTTTCCTCTACTTTTTAACATACTATACCCAAAAAAGAAGAAAGCACAAGCACCTGAGTGCAAAATGAAAAAGATTTTATTAGCAGGCTCGGTGATTCCCTTTAATGCTTTCCCACAACTTTAGATCAGTTCCTCTTTAAAAGAAGTTTAACTAATTCTCTATATACTCGAACGGCAGCGCAATATAGAGGCTCATCCTTCCAAATGCCTTTGGAACAAAATCAGGATCACATTGCTTAGGCTCTTGGTTTTTAGTTAATTTTCGAAGAGAGAAGCCTTCTTGTATATCATCTTGGTTTCTTTTGGTCGGTTTCTTTAAAATTTCTTTTACAATCTCTCTTTTAATCAATGGGAAGTATTCATTAAATTCACAGTCCCCAGAAAATTCAACAATCCCTGGTTTACAATAACCTCCACCTACTTGACGTTCAAAATCATATTGCGCTTTTTCTTTGTCACTCATTCGATAGGTAGGTAGACAAGATTCTTTAATACTTATTCTTATATCGCCATTGAATAACTCCCATTTGCCTTTCTTATATCCGATTATTCCTTTCTCATTTCTTACGCAATAATCTTTACTTAATAAAATAGCAATGCCACCCTTGCATAAATAGTAAAGCAGTGCATCTCTAGGATTTTGCTCTTTGATCAAACCTGCAACAGTATTTTCATTATAACTATATTCCTGTCGCCATTTTTGAATTTTTTCTTTCCAATCTGGCTGCTTACGAAGATTTTCCATATCAGGATCTTTTTCGATATAGGCAAATGCATTGTAGCCTCTATCAACGGCTTGCGCTAAATAGGTATATGCCTCATCTAATTGATTTAATCGACTGTGAGAACATGCAAGATTATAAAATATTAACTCTGGCCGACTATAATCATCGTTGAAATCCCAATTTGAAATAGAAAGTGAAATCTTGTAAGCATGAATAGAATCCTCTAAACGATTCAAATTAGCAAGGCTATTTCCATAATGATAATAAAGTTCAGATAGCGGATAAAGATCAATAGCCTCTTCATACTCTCGAATTGCATCAGAATCTTTTTTCATTCGATACAAAACAATTCCCTTCTGCATTCTCGATTTTGCCTTGATTTTTAATTCTTGGATCGTTTCATATTCTCTATTTCTTTCCTTTAAAAGTAATAGATGATAGCTTACCCATTCCCTAGAAAGAAAACTCTTTGTAGGAATTACAAATTCTTTCTCTTTAGATGCAGTAGGCTCTGACTTTTCTTTGCACGAAATGCAAAGAGTAAACAAAGTAATTAAAAGTAGTAGGATCGATTTCAAATTTATTCTCCTTTGTTGAAAGAAAAACGATGAATGAATATGGAAATCAATTTGATTATGCGCAAGTGCGTAATTTCTATTAAAAATTTTCTTATTCTAAGAAAAATACTTTTCTGACTTTTGGTGAATGAAAAATCAGGAGATGATGAAAACCTTTTATACTCCGACTTTTTACAATGAATGCAACAATCTCACAGAAGAGCAGCATAATTCTTCTCTACTCATTCCCGCTCATCTGTTAGATTTTTGGAACGATAGAACTAACGATGACGAAGACAGTCGAAGAGATTATCTTCATTTGCTGCTGAAAAAGTATCGTTTTCTAATTTACAATGGGATTCTCGAAAAATCAGAGGCTCTGATGACGAAATACCAAGAAAAGGAACAACGCCTTCGTAAAGTGGCTATTCGTCCTTATCCGAAAGACTGGGCGGAGTTGAAACAACTAAAAGCTTTCTTTAACAAGAGTATTTGCCTAATTGTAACCTTTCTCATAATGCTTGACTTTCTCGGTGTTGCAGAATCCATCCCCGAACACCTAGCGAGCTTCGGAGTTCCTATGCAATCACAATTTCGACTATACACTAGAGCCATACTCTCTAGGAAAAATACTTTTTATAACAGGGAGATGCAATATCGAAGGGATATTTATCACAAAAAGATATAGCTTACGACGAAAATTTTCCAAAATCTAATGCACCTCCCCAAAATGCTAGGCGGAGCCATACACAAAACGACTTATCTTTTTCCGAAAAGTTCCAACATAAATAAAGAGTCTTAGTGTTAGGGATAGAAGCGGTGTCAAGAAATTGCTTATTGGAAAGGATTTATCAAAGAAGGTTGGTCACAATTTCTTGACAAGAGCGGATAGCCCGACCCTTGCTTTGGTTTTATTTGTTTTTTAGATTTATAAAGAATTGCAAGGGGAACACCCAAGGAAGAAAAGAGAATCTGCGGAGCTGACGGGACTCGAACCCGCGACATCCTGCGTGACAGGCAGGCACTCTAACCAACTGAGCTACAGCTCCTAGACGTTTTCCAACTTAATATACTCGCTTTGTAGGTCAAACTTTTTTCTTAAAAAAGTTCTTGCTCTTGTAAGATTCTTTTGTCCAATCAGCATATGAAGAAGTTCCTCATCCTAGTTTTGGCAATCGCAATGGCTTTTAGCATCGATTGCAAAGACTTGATGAACTCAAAGCATATCATTTGCCCAATTCAGAAAAAAACAAAACAGACTGTGAACCATGCCAACTGCCACAAGTCCAAGAAAAATGCGACAAAAGACTGCTCATGTCCTGAAAAGAAAACCATCTCATTGCTTGAATCCTCCAAAGTAATTAAGAATTCGATTTCCTTAGAGCTTGCCTTTCAGGCTCCTGTCAATTTCGTATTGCAACTCAACCTTACGCAAAATAAACATTATCCTCCGTTACATTTAGACATTTTACATATTCCTTTTCTAAGTCCCACCAAAACAATCCATCTTCTTATTTGATTTAAGCCACAACTAACTCCGAACTAAGTATCTTCGGATCAGATTCTCATTTTAAATTCTTACGCATTACCCATTTACCCTAAGGAGGGAAGAAGTGAATAAATTATTAGTTATTTTTTTAATTCAGCTAACAACTGTTATCTACTCAGAAGAATTGAACATTCTGATAGAGGACTTAATCACCACTCATCCAGAAATTCAATCCTTGCAGTCCGAGCTAAAATCAAAAGCCGCCGCCGCAAATCACGAAACAACCTATCCCGATCCCAAAATAGGAATCGCGTTTCGGAACTACCCTACTCGTTCGTATTCCTTAAATGATCGAGCCTATGACACTCCGAGCATGACCGGTATTGAGTATAGCATTTCCCAAGAAATTCCTTTTCCAGGGAGACTAACTTTACAGGGTAAAGCCAGCAAACTAAACGAAATAGAATTTTCTCATTTCTCAAAATCTCGCAAGAACCAATTTATCTTAGAATATATTTCTGGACTCATTCGCTTGAAAAGTTCTGAGAGAAAAATTTTACTCAACGATCTAATTCGAAAAACTCTTGAGAGTCAAAAAACAATTTCCTCTTCGACCTATGCTACCGGCAACTCGGCATTATCCAAGACTCTAAAGCTGCAAGTCGAGGCTACTCGCTCTCAGGAAAGAGAAATCGAATTCATTCGCGATAAAAAAAATGCTCTTGCCTCTCTAGAATATTTTAAGACGGATAATTCTGATCTTACTAAAATTGTTCAGGCGGATACGGGCAAATTTCTTTCTGATAAGGGAAATTTAATTAAAACAGAAAAGCAAAATTTGAAACAAAAATTATTGGAAAATCCAAACTATAAATTAGCCTCTGTTGCCATTGAGCGCTCTAAGAATGAAAGTAGGCTCTCTTCTCTTTTGCATGCTCCCGATACAGAAATTTTCTTTGCCTATATGAAAAGAAGAAATCAGATTGTCACCGTTGATAACGGACCTCTCAATTATCAAATTATGGACAATACAGAATACCGCGGAGATTTATTTTCCTTTGGAGTCAATGTTCGCGTTCCTGCCTGGTCTTTTTTTTCCAGTCATAACTTAAAGGAAAGATCAGTCGAAAACACAAAATCAAAAACATTTGAACTCGAAAGAAATAAACTTTTTTTAGAATCAAACTTTGATAAATTGTTGGCTACACTTGAATCAATCGACTCCCAATTAGAACTCTATCAAAAAAGACTTATCCCCGAACTAAATAAAAGCTTATCCGCATTATCCTCACAATACGGCACAGGAAAAATTGACTTAATCGAAGTCTTAAGTGCAAAGCTAGAATTACAAAAGACTTATATCTCAGAAGAAGAGTTCTTGAGAAAAAAAAACTCACCACTCTACTCATTCTTGAATTAACCGATAGCCTAGTTCTATCAAAGGAAAATTAATATGAAACGAAATTTAAAACTACTAATTCTAATCCTTTCTCTATTCTCTTTTTTACAATCCTGTAAAAAAGAAAAAGAAAACTGGTATTGCCCTATGCATCCTACTTATACTTCAGACAAAGCCGGGCAATGTCCCATCTGTAATATGAATTTGGTCAAGAAAGAAAGATTGGAAAATTCTACTTCCAAGTCCGATACACATTCCCATCACGAGAAGGAAACGACAGAGAATAAAAATTCTAAGACTGAGGATACTCTTTATTTACCAGAAGAGAAACAAAGACTCATTGGAATTAAAACTGCCAAAGTAGAAATTCTCAATTTAAGTAAGAAAATCCTCGCCTACTCTACAGTTGCCTACGACCCTGAGCTTTACACAGCCATCTTAGAATACCGCGAAGCAAAAAAAGCAACTCAGTTATTGGCTGATGAAACTAGCTCTTCATCGAATTCTCTTTTAAATTCCAGCACCGTTCGATTAAAGCAGTTAGGACTTTCTGAATCACAAATTCTAGAATGGGGAAATGGAAATCGTAACCCTGAGGAATTAATTCTAGGAAGTAAAAATGGGCGAGCTTATATCTATTCCTCCATCTATGAATCCGATATTGGTTATATCAAAAAAGGCTTAAAGGTAAATCTAAAAATTGATTCTTTTCCCGATAAAATTTATACCGGCACGATTCAAAGTGTAGACTCTATTCTAGACGAAAAAAATAGAACTCTTCGTTTTCGGTCTTATGTTCTTAGATAGGGATAATACACTTAAACCGCAAATGTTTGGTAATATTGAAATTTCAATTCCACTTAAAAAAGCTCTTTCGATTCCAAAGTCGGCTCTTTTAAATACCGGCAAACATAAGTTAGCCTACAAGAAAGTTTCGAACGAAGAGTTTACTCCTGTCTTTGTAAAAACGGGAATGGAAACAGATGATTTCTATGAAGTATTAGAGGGCTTAAAAGGGGGAGAAGAAATCGTAGTAGAATCCAATTTTCTCTTAGACTCAGAAAGTAAAATTAAACTAGGAGGATCATCGAATGAACACTCCCATTGATTCAAATTCTATTACTTCTAAAATCATTCGTTTCTCTGCACACAACCCTCTTTTGATTCTTGTGATTACCGGGATAATGCTGATTATCTCCTATTACTCTATCAAAAATATTCCTCTCGATGCAATTCCCGACCTCTCCGACACACAGGTGATCGTTTATTCCCGCTGGGATCGAAGTCCCGATATCATTGAAGACCAGGTTACCTATCCAATTATCACAGGTCTTTTAGGTGCTCCAAAAGTAAAAGTCATCCGTGGATTTTCTGATTTCGGTTACTCTTTTGTATACGTTATCTTCCAAGATGGAACTGATATATATTGGGCGAGATCGCGTGTATTGGAATATCTATCCCGCATACAATCAAGGCTCCCCGATGGTGTCCAAACAGAACTGGGTCCCGATGCAACAGGTGTCGGTTGGGTATTTCAATATGCCCTAGTAGACAAGAGCGGCAAAAACTCATTAACCGACATTCGCTCCTTTCAGGACTTTAAACTTCGTTATCTTCTAAATGCAATTCCTGGTGTCGCAGAAGTTGCAGGTATTGGCGGTTTTAAAAAACAATACCAGGTCACTGTCAATCCAATTGCACTACAAGCCTATGGCATCTCGATGGAGTCTGTCGTTCAAAAGATTAGAGAGTCAAATCAAGAGACAGGGGCTCGGCTCATGGAACTAAGTGGAGCTGAATACATGATTCGCGGGAAAGGCTATATTCGTAGTCTTTCTGATATCGAAACGATCAGCCTTGGAACAGATACTACAGGCACTCCTGTTCTAATTAAAAATGTTGCCAAGGTAGACTTAGGTCCTGATTTGCGTAGAGGAATTTCTGATCTAGATGGAAATGGTGATACAGTGGGGGGAATCATTGTTATGCGTCACGGAGAAAATGCACTTTCCGTGATTGAAGAAATTAAAAAGAAAATAACAGACATTACCCCTTCTCTGCCCAAAGGACTAGAAATAATTACAACCTACGATCGCTCTGAGTTGATCCTAAATGCAATTCACAATCTAAAAGAAAAACTTTTAGAAGAAATGATTATCGTATCTCTTGTGATTTTAATTTTCCTCTGGCATTTTCCTTCTGCCATTGTTCCAATTCTTACGATTCCAATTTCTGTGATTATTTCTTTTATTCCTATGTATGCCTTTGGAATTCATTCGAATATCATGTCCCTTTCTGGAATTGCAATATCGATAGGAGTTTTGGTTGATGGTGCGATTGTAGAAGTAGAGAACGCTTATAAAAAGTTAGAAGAATGGGACTCAAACGGTAGAGTCGGTGACTATCACACTGTTAGGCTCGAAGCACTTTTAGAAGTTGGTCCTTCTGTATTTTTTTCTCTTCTTGTGATTGCGATTGCTTTTTTGCCTGTATTCACCTTAGTCGATCAAGAAGGAAGACTCTTTCGTCCACTCGCCTACTCTAAAAATCTTGCCATGGCGATAGCGGCTATTCTTGCTTTAACCCTTGATCCTGCTTTTAGAATGCTATTTACTAGAATGGATCCATTTACTTTTAAGAATAAATTTCTAAGTCAAGTGGCTACTACACTCTTAGTTGGTAAATACCACAAAGAAGAAAATCATCCGATTAGTAAATTTCTTTTTAAATACTATGAGCCTGCTTGTTCTTGGGTTTTACTTCATCCTAAAAAAGTAATTCTTGCTTCTTTTTTTGCAGTCCTTCTTACCATTCCTGTCTATCTACACTTAGGCTCTGAATTTATGCCTCCTCTCTATGAAGAATCTTTGCTCTATATGCCTACTACTCTACCGGGAATCTCAGTTGCAGAAGCAGAGCGGCTAATGGTAAATATGGATAGAAAACTAAAATCTATTCCAGAAGTAGTAAGAGTCTTTGGTAAAGCAGGAAGAGCGGACACAGCTACCGACAACGCTCCTTTTTCTATGATGGAAACAGTAGTCTTAGTGAAGCCACAAAACGAATGGAGAAAAAAAGAAAGATTCTATTCCAAGCTTCCAAACTTTACTCATTTTCTATTTAGAAGTTTTGGGACAGATAGAATTTCAAAAGAAGAATTGATTGATATAATGGATAAAGAGCTTTCTTTTCCCGGTGTGTCAAACGCTTGGACAATGCCAATTAAGACTAGAATAGATATGCTTTCTACCGGTCTTAGAACTCCAATTGGAATTAAAATACAGGGTGAATCGTTAGACGAAATTGAAAGACTTGGAATTGAAATAGAAAGAGTCTTAAAAAACCTAACAGGTGTTCGCTCTGTATTTGCCGAGCGGGTAACAGGTGGTTATTTCCTAGACATCAATCTTAAAAGAGAGAAGCTTGCCCGCTATGGTATTACAATTGCCAGTGCGCAAAATATCATTTTAACCGCAATAGGTGGAGAACCAATTACACAAACCATTGAAGGCAGAGAGCGCTATACGGTTAATATCCGTTACCCAAGAGCCCTGAGGGAAAATATCGACCAACTAAAACGAATTCTAATTCCTACTCTTACAGATTCCCATATTCCAATTGGAGAGATTGCAGACTTGGAATACAAAACAGGTCCCGCCATGATTCGTGATGAAAATGGATTTCTTACTGGTTATGTGTATTTGGATACAGGAGAGTCTGACATCGGTGGATTTGTAGAAAGCGCGAAATTAAAAGTATCCGAATCAGTAAAATTGACGCAAGGGTATACATTGATATGGACAGGGCAGTATGAAAATATCATCCGTGTAAGAGAGAGAATGAAATTTGTAATTCCAATTACTCTTTTTATCATCTTCTTTTTGATTTACATGAATACTAAATCCTACACGAAAACTTTTATTGTAATGTGCGCTGTTCCCTTTTCCCTCATTGGCGCTTTTGCAATTCTCTTCCTATTAGATTATCAAATGTCCATTGCTGTCTGGGTGGGAATGATTGCACTCATGGGACTCGACGCCGAGACAGGGGTATTCATGTTACTCTACTTAGATTTATCCTATGAAGATGCAAAAAAGAAAGGCTTATTAAAAAATGATTTGGAACTACGAGAGTCAATTTTACATGGAGCCGTAAAAAGAGTCCGCCCTAAAATCATGACTGTCCTCTGTGCTATGATGGGGCTACTCCCTATTATGTGGTCAACTGCAACTGGCTCCGATGTAATGAAGCGAATTGCTGCTCCGATGGTCGGTGGACTTGTTAGTAGCTTTGCTTTAGAGCTCTTAGTCTATCCGGCGATTTACTATTTATGGAAGCGAAAAGAATTTAAAAATGTAAAAGATGCTCCAGCTAAAGATGCACCTATTAAAAAGTAATCTCTGATTAGCTTTTAATTTAAGAATATCTCTCCAGTGTTTCGCATCGGAGAGATATTTTTTTATTCAGAACAACCTTCCTTCCTGTGTAGAATTTTCTCTTTCCAATTCCAATAGATATCTTTTATTTTCTATGCCGCCCGCATAGCCAGTTAAACTACCATTAGCCCCAATTACTCTATGACAGGGAATAATAATTGATAATTTATTTTTTCCATTTGCAGAAGCCGCTGCTCGAATGCATTTTTCATCACCGAGCCTCTTCGCCAATTCCAAGTAGGTAATTGTTTCCCCGTAAGGAATTTTTAATAGCTCAGTCCATACTCGTTTTTGGAAATCAGTTCCTTCCATGGAAAATGGAATTGTAAACTCTTTGCGCTTTCCGGAAAAATATTCTTCCAATTGAACAATGCATTGGCGGATAATGCCTGTTATTTCTTCTTTCGGCGTGCCTAAATTATTAGAAGAAGAATGTGAAAACAGAATGGATTGAATTTTATCATCTGTTCCTTGAATTTCTAATTTGATATTTTGAAAGGTAAATTTGCAAAAAAAAAGCCGGCTTTAACACCGGCTTTCTGAGTAGAAAATCACTGTTACGCGATCTTCGATTTTTTAAAATCAGACTACCATCTGTAGTGACTGAAAGCTTTGTTAGCTTCTGCCATCTTACGAATATCTTCTTTCTTCTTGATTGAAGATCCTGTGCCTTTGTGAGCATCTAGTAATTCTGCGGCTAGTTTAGAAGCCATGGATTTTTCGTTGCGATCCCTAGAGTAGCGGATAATCCATTTAATCCCAAGAGCAAGTCTTCTTTCAGGACGAACTTCGATAGGAACCTGGTAAGTTACCCCACCGACTCTTCTAGACTTTACTTCTACTTCCGGTTTAACGTTGTTAAGCGCTTCGTGGAATACTTTGTAAGGATCTGTGCTGAGTTTGGTTTGGATATTATCCATTGCAGTATAAAAAATTTGTTGTGCAGTGCTTTTCTTTCCATCATACATTAAGCAATTGATAAACTTGCTGATAACTTTATCATTGTATTTGATATCTGGAACAATATGTTTTGTTTCTGCTTTCGTTCTTCTTCTAGACATATATTTCTCCTAACCTTAAGCCTTTGGTCTTTTTGCGCCGTATTTAGAGCGACTTTTTCTTCTTTTGTCTACACCAAGTGTATCAATAGTTCCACGGATAATGTGATAACGAACCCCAGGTAAATCCTTTACCCTTCCACCACGAATCAGAACAACGTTGTGCTCTTGTAAGTTGTGACCTTCTCCAGGTATATAAGCAGTAACCTCAATACCAGTCGTAAGTCTTACTCTCGCAACCTTACGCAAAGCAGAGTTAGGTTTTTTAGGAGTAAATGTCATTACTCTTGTGCAAACCCCTCTTCTTTGTGGGCAGCTTTTTAAAGCAGGAGACTTGGTCTTCTTTTTTTGTTTGTTTCTTCCGTGTCTAATTAATTGATTAATTGTTGGCATTCATTCCTCTAAATATATAATAACAGTGTTATACTGTCAGATTTTTTCATTATTCCTTTTTGTAAAGTGAAAACTGTATTTAATACAGTTCTCATTCATCCTCATCATCGTCATTATCAGCTTCTAGCTCATTCTTATCAGTGATATGAACCGCTAAAGAATTTGTTTGAAGTGGAGGGAATCTTTCCTCTTCTTCTTCTCCAGCCTGTCTTTCTAAATCCCCGTAGAACTCTTTGAAAACATCAATCTCTTGGTATTTTCTCATTCCAGTTCCAGCAGGAATCATATGACCGATAATTACATTTTCTTTTAAACCGATTAACTGGTCAGTTTTTCCTTTAATTGCAGCATCTGTTAAAACCTTTGTGGTTTCTTGGAAAGAGGCAGCAGAGAAAAAGGACTCTGTATTGAGTGATGCTTTTGTTAAACCAAGAAGAATTGGAGTTGCATGAGAAGGACTTCCTCCCTCTGCGTCTACTCGTTTGTTTTCTTCTCTAAATGTAAAACGATCTACTTGTTGTTGAGATACAAAAGAAGTATCCCCACTATCAGTAATCATCACTTTACGAAGCATTTGTCTAACAACTACTTCAATATGCTTATCATTGATATGCACACCTTGTAGACGATAAACTTCTTGCACCTCTTTTACTAAATAAGCATGAAGAGCGTTAGTTCCTCTCACTCGTAAAATATCATGTGGGTCAAAGTTTCCATCATCTAACTGATCGCCTTGCTTCACATAATCCCCATCAGCCACACGTAACTGTTTAATGACAGGAATAGCAACTTTCACTCGTTCCAAATCAGGGTTATCGGGGATAATATAGAATACGCGCTTTTCTTTAATGATTTCGCCTTTATCTTCGATACGTCCACTTGTTTCTGCAAGTGTTGCCGCATCTTTAGGACGACGTGCTTCAAAGAGTTCGTCTACTCTTGGTAAACCACCGGTAATATCTCTCGTCTTCTCTGCGATAGAAGGAATCTTAAAGAGAATATCTCCAATTTTAACTTTATCTTCAGATACAATATTGATAAGCGCATCTACAGGAACCGCATATTCTTCAGAGCCTGCTTCTCCACTAACAACCATACGAGGATTTAACTTCTCTCTTTTTTGCTCGATTACTTTGTAAATGACGTTCGATGTTTTTACATCTTCATCACGACGAACGTTCTTACCAACTTCCAAATCTACCCATGCAACTGCTCCATCAACTTCTGATACAACTAAGTCGTTGAACGGATCAAACTCTGCTACAGGGCTATTTGCTTTAATAATATCATTTTCTTTTACTAAAAGAATCGTTCCAATCTTAACAGGAATGACAATGTCTTCCCCGATAATTCTAAAACGCTCATTTGCAATTTCAATTCTTCCAGGCATTTCAGCGTGAATCATTTCGCCCTTGGAATTAGTAGAAATTACTTCTCCCTTAAGAACGTTTTGTCCATCGCGAACACGAATATTTAATAGGTCAACAAGAAGTAAGTCTTGAATTAAATGTTGAACCACAATCGAACCACGGCGGCTAAACACTGTTTGCCCTTTTTGGTTTTGAATTAATTTACCATTTACTAATTTTACAACTGACTGGAAAGAAACCTTATGCTCTTTCTCTTTCACTTTCGCAGACGCAGCACCCCCGATGTGGAAAGTCCGCATCGTCAACTGTGTTCCAGGCTGACCAATCGACTGAGCCGCAATCGTTCCCACTGCTTCTCCGATTTCCACCGGAACAAGTCTCGCCATATCCATACCGTAACACTTAATACAAATACCTTGTTTAGCATCACAGGTAAGTGGAGAGCGCACTTTGATTTTTGTGTAACCAAGATTTTCTATCTTTTGTCCAACAGAGCGCACAATCAAAGTATTCTTTGGATAAACTACTTTTTCAGAGACAGGGTCAATTACTTCCTCTGCCGTATAACGTCCGAAAACTCTATCAGCGAGAGACACAATCACGTTCTCCCCTTCTTTTACAATGCTTAACTCTACGAATTGATCCGTTCCACAATCAGGCTCGTTGATAATAACATCTTGTGAAATATCTACAAGTCTTCTTGTTAAATAACCAGCATCGGCAGTTTTAAGAGCCGTATCTGAAAGACCTTTTCTAGCACCGTGAGTAGAAATGAAGAACTCTAAGATACCAAGACCTTCGCGGAAATTAGAACGAATAGCAAGTTCAATGATTTCTCCAGAAGGTTTAGCCATTAGCCCCCGCATACCGGCTAACTGACGAATCTGTTGTTTAGATCCTCTAGCACCGGATGCCGCCATGACGTAAACAGGATTAAATCCACCCTTGTCCTTTTCTAGCTCTTTGAACATACTGTCTGTAATACGATCATTTGCTTTTGTCCAAATTTCGATTACTTTTTTCTTACGCTCTTCGTTTGTGATAATACCTTTACGATACTCCATATCCGCTTTTTCTACTTCTTTGTTTGCTTCTGTAACAAGAATTTGTTTTTGCGGAGAAACACGAATATCTTCAATTGAAATTGTCGGAGCAAAGATTGTTGCATAACGATAACCAAGTTTTTTAATTTCGTCAAGCATGACCACTGTTGCAGCAGGACCGAATGTATCATATACATCCGAAATAATTTTGTTTGTTTCTTTGTCACCAAGAACGCGGTTAACAAAGTTATACCCCTTAGGCATTGCTGTGTTAAAGATCATACGACCTGGAGTTGTCTCAATGATTTTTTCATTGTAGAGAACACTGATCTTTGCTCTTAAATCTAACCAGCCTCCATCGAGTGCATAGTGAATTTCTTCTAAGTTCGTGAAGAATTTTCCATGACCTTTGGCATTCGGCACTTCAGAGGTTAAATAATATATACCAAGAACAATATCCTGTGTAGGACCGCAAATAGGATGACCATTTGCAGGATTCAGGATATTATGCGGTGAAAGCATAAGCATCCAAACTTCTAATTGCGCTTTCGGAGACAATGGAACGTGAATCGCCATTTGATCCCCATCAAAGTCAGCGTTAAACGCATGACATACAAGCGGATGAAGTTTAATTGCTTTTCCTTCTACTAGAATTGGAAGGAATGCTTGGATACCAAGTCTATGTAAAGTAGGAGCACGGTTTAATAATACTGGATGCTCTCTTACTACTGTTTCTAATGCTTCGAATACATCTTTGTCTTCTGCTTCTACTTTTTTCTTCGCAGACTTGATGTTAGGCGCAAGTTCCAAATCAACTAAACGCTTCATAATAAATGGTTTGAATAATTCAAGAGCCATTTTCTTAGGAAGTCCCATTTGATGGAATTTTAATTCAGGACCAACAACGATCACAGAACGACCGGAATAATCTACGCGTTTACCTAAAAGGTTTTGTCTGAATCGACCTTGTTTCCCTTTGAGCATATCAGAGATAGACTTAAGAGGACGATTTCCTTTTCCTTTTACAGTTCTCTTACGGCGAGAGTTGTCGAATAACGCATCCACTGCTTCTTGTAGCATACGTTTTTCATTACGAACAATAATTTCTGGTGCTTTAAGAGTTAAAAGTCTTTTGAGACGGTTGTTACGGTTAATCACACGCCTGTATAAATCGTTCAAGTCAGAAGTAGCAAATCTACCTCCATCTAATTGAACCATTGGACGAAGTTCAGGCGGGATAACAGGAACGTTATCAAGCACCATCCACTCAGGACGGTTTCCTGAATCACGGAAGGCTTCTAACACTTCAAGACGTTTGATTAAACGTTTATCAGTAACTTTTTTCTCTTGAATTTTTTGGCGGATAACACGGGCTTCCGCATCTACATCAATACGAGCAAGGAGTTCTTTAATCGCATCTCCCCCGATACCAGCGATAAATTTATCGCCGTATTCATCAAGGTATGAGTGATATTCATCTTCGTCTAACAACTCACCTTTGAGTCTTCCTGAATCAGCAGGATCAATGATTACATATTTTTCAAAATAGAGAATCGTCTTGAGAGCATTCATGGTCATATCGAGTAAGAGTCCCATTCTAGAAGGAACGGAACGATAATACCAGATATGAGAAACAGGAGCGGCTAACTCAATATGCCCCATTCTCTCTCTTCTAACTTTAGAGTGAGTTACTTCCACTCCACACTTATCACAAATTACGCCTTTGTAACGGATAGATTTGAATTTACCGCAATAGCATTCCCAGTCTTTGGTTGTTCCGAAAATCTTTTCACAGAACAAACCTTCTCTTTCTGGTTTTAATGTACGGTAATTAATTGTTTCCGGTTTTTTTACTTCTCCGTAAGACCATTCTTTAATTCTTTCCGGAGAAGCGATTTTAATAGTAATTGAGTCAAAGCTTGTATAATTTTTCATTCAGTCGTAGCCTCTAGATATTCTCTATAGATTCGATTTTAATTTTCTTTTTATTTCTGGAATACTCATCTTCATAATCTGCTATATCGACTGTCGATCCTTCAGTGTCAGTGATGATAATATCCAGAGCCAAACCTCTTAATTCTTGAACTAATACGTTAAAGGATTCAGGAATTCCGGGGCGAATCGAGTTTATCCCCTTCACAATCGCCTCGTAAATACGAGCACGTCCGAGCATATCATCGGATTTAATCGTGAGTAACTCCTGGAGTGTATGAGAAGCACCGTATGCTTCGAGTGCCCATACTTCCATCTCCCCTAATCTCTGTCCACCAAACTGCGCTTTACCGCCGAGAGGTTGTTGTGTAACGAGAGAGTAAGGACCAGTTGATCTTGCATGTATCTTGTCATCGACCAAATGGGCGAGCTTCAACATATAAATATGTCCACAGAATACTTCGTTTAAGAACGGCTCCCCTGTTCTTCCATCATAGAGTTGGAATTTTGAATTGGATTGAGTTCCTGCTTGTTTCGCATACTCTTCAATATCCGCTTCATTCGCACCATCAAATACAGGTGTCTCAAAATTAATTCCTAGCTTATCTGCTATAAATCCTAATTGAGTTTCAAAGATCTGACCCAAGTTCATACGAGAAGGAACCCCGAGTGGATTTAAAACGATGTCAAGAGGTGTTCCATCTTTCATATAAGGCATATCTTCTTCTGCCGTAACACGAGCCACAACCCCTTTGTTTCCATGACGTCCTGCCATCTTATCTCCAACTAGAAGTTTACGTTTACGAGCTACGTATACTTTTACTAGTTCTTCAACGCCAGCAGCTAAATCATCTCCACGCTCTCTATAGTAGCGTTTAATATCGATTACAGTACCTTCATTTCCATTCGGGAGACGTAGAGAAGAATCTCTTACTTCTTTTGCTTTCTCTCCAAAGATAGAATGTAAAAGTTTGTATTCAGGGGTTAAGTCAGTTTCTCCTTTTGGAGTTACCATTCCCACAAGAATATCACCGGCTTTTACTTCTGCACCAATGCGGATAACGCCTGTTTCATCCAAATCACGGAAAGCTTTATCCGAGAGATTTGGAATATCGCGGGTAATTTGCTCTTGTCCTAGTTTTGTTTCTCTTGCTTGGATTTCAAATTCTTCTATGTGAATAGAAGTAAAAATATCTTGTTTTACAATTTTTTCGCTGATGATGATAGCATCCTCAAAGTTGTAACCTTCCCATGGCATAAATCCAACAAGAACGTTCTTTCCGAGAGCTAAGTAACCATTATCAATTGCAGGACCGTCAGCAAGGATTGTTCCCTTTACGAGAATATTTCCCATATCGTCCATTTTCTCGCCTTCGATGACTTGACCAGCAAGAGTATCCCCTTTAGCAACTGTAGCACCTTCTTTTACGATCGGCGAAAATTCTTTCGTTCCTTCTTGGAGCAAATAAGCAACCTTATCCTCACCGTATTGAACTTCTAATTTTTCTTTGGTTATTTTTATAACTTTTCCATCTTGCTCTGCCATTAAAACAGAAACAATCGGTCTTTGATTAAAGCAAGTTCCCTGATTCGTCTTCTTGTATTTGATTAAAGGATAAACGACAGGATCTTTTGTTCCTTCTTCTTTTACAATAACTGCTTTTGAATCTACCTTTAAAACAATACCGGGTTTTTTAGCTACGATACAAATTCTAGAATCATAAGCTGCTCTTCCTTCCATGCCAGTTCCGACATACGGTGCTTGCTCTACCATTAAAGGAACAGCCTGACGTTGCATGTTTGAACCCATGAGTGCGCGGTTCGCATCATCATGCTCCAAGAAAGGAATCAGTGCAGTCGATACAGATACAACTTGCATTGGAGCTAAGTCCATGTATTGAATTTCATTTGGATTTCTAAAAGGGAAATCAGAACGGTGACGAGTAGAAATCAATTTACTTTTGAAATCTCCCTTTTCATCAATCGAAGCAGAGGCTTGCGCAATATAGTGATATTCCTCTTTGTCTGCTGTTAAGAATTCAATTTGTTTTTGCACCTTTCCTGCTTTCACAGTTTTATAAGGTGTTTCTAAGAATCCGTAGTCATTTACTCTCGCATATGAAGACATAGAAAGAATCAAACCAATGTTTGGACCTTCAGGAGTTTCAATCGGACACATTATACCGTAGTGAGAATAATGAACGTCACGAACTTCGAAACCTGCTCTATCGCGAGAAAGACCTCCAGGACCTAACGCATTTAATCTTCTCTTATGAGTTAACTCAGCAAGTGGATTTGTTTGATCCATGAACTGTGATAATTGAGAAGATCCGAAAAATTCATTTACAACGGCAGTTACGGGTTTAATGGAAATTAATAATTGGGGAGTTTGTTGTTCAATTTCTTGAACAGTCATTCTTTCTTTGATAACTCTTTCCACACGAGAAAAACCAAGTTTTAATTGATTGGAAAGTAATTCACCAACAGATCTAACACGTCTATTTCCTAAATGGTCAATATCATCATGGTAGTAGTTTTCTACTTCGGACATGAGCATGACTAGATAGCGAACTGTTTCCATAATATCTTCTGGACGAAGAGTTCTGTTATCACAGTTAGTAAATTCTTTTGGTTTATGAAATTCAAATTTGCTATTAATTTTATAACGACCCACTTTTCCTAAATCAAATGTTTTAGGAGAGAAGAAAAGTCTCTTGAGCTCTGATTCTGCATTTTCAATTGTAGAAGGCTCACCCGGACGCATAATCATGTGTAACTTCTTGATTGCTTCTTCGTAGTCGTTTACACCGTCTTTTTCTAGACAGTTGATGATGATGGAATTATCCTTTCCATTTGGGAAATCAATTACATTGACTTCTTTGACTTTCATCTCTTTGAGAATATCAATATTATCCTCATTGATCTTAGAGCCAGCTTCGAGCATTACTTCACCATTCTCGAAATTTATAATATCAGAAATAGTTCTTCTACCGATTACTTTTTTTAATTCTTTCGGAGAAGCACCGTAGATTTTTACTTTTGAGGAAGAGTAAAATAATTTTAATACATCTTCATTGAGTCCGACTTTGAGAGCTTTTAATAAAAGAGTTGCTGGAAATTTTTTCTTTCTGTCAATCTTTGCAACAAGGATTCCCTTATTGTCGATTTCAAACTCTAACCAGGAACCACGATAAGGAATCACACGTGCTGAATAAGTTGATTTAACTTGATCGTAAGCGAAAAAAATACCAGGCGATCTATGTAACTGACTAACTACAACACGCTCTGCTCCGTTGATGATAAAAGTTCCTTGGTCAGTCATGATAGGCAAATCGCCCATGTACACAACTTGCTCTCTTATCTCACCGGTCTCTTTAATAATTAATCGGATAACAGATTTTAACGGAAGTGCATAACTTGAATCAGTGTCTTTGCATTCCTGTTGATCTCTTCTTCTCTCTCCAAGAATATAATGACTGTATTCCATGATGACGTCACCATTCGGACTCTCAATCGGAAAAGTCTCTTGAAACACTGCCTCCAGGCCCTGATTTTTACGTTTGGTTGGGTCTTTTACGTCTGCTTGTAAAAACCAATCAAAGGATTTTTTTTGAATCTGAATTAAATTAGGAAGAAAGTCAAGATTCGTAATTTTACCAAAGTTTACCCTTTTGCGTTCATTATGAGTAATCATTAAAATTTAAACTCCTGGAGTGTGAGCCTTTCGGCTTATTAAGAAATATAAAATAAGATAGAAAATATAATACCGCCTAATACAAATTATCTCATACTAGAAAATACAAATTTGCTATCCAAGTTCAGGGGAGAAAAAAAATTAAAACCACGAAGTGCGCGAAGAACGCGAAGAGTAAAAATTCTTACAGAATTAACTTCGTGACCTTCGTGCTCTCTGCGGTTAATTATCTTTTCTCATTTCCCTACGAAAATAAGATTTGCTTAGTAGAAATTATTTTTTAATTTCTACTTGAGCACCAACTTCTTCTAATTTCTTTTTGATTGTATTAGCTTCATCAGGGGAAATACCTTCTTTAACTGCTTTTCCACCTGCTTCAACTAGGTCTTTTGCTTCTTTTAAGCCTAGACCGGTAATTTCACGAACCGCTTTGATCACGTCGATCTTTTTATCACCATGTGCTTTTAAGATAACACTAACTTCAGTTGGCTCTTCTACAACAGGAGCTCCTCCTCCGCCACCACCTGCAACCATTACTGGGGCTGCAGCAGAGATACCAAACTTAGCTTCCATAGCTTTTACTAGTTCAGCCGCCTGAACCAAAGTAAGATTTCCGATTTGCTCTAATAAACTTTCTGTTGACATGTTTTCTCCTTGTCGTCTTTAAAAATTGTTATACTAAACGTTTTAATATTAGCTTTGCGCCTAATTAAAAAAAGCGGTCACTGAGTGATTTTCATTCCCATGAAAATTGCATCGAAGTGACGACTATTTGGTGTCCTATTACTCGGCTGCTGGTGCTTCTGCTGCTCCACCTGCGTTCTTTTCTGCAACAGCGTTGATTGCTCTTGCGAGAGTAGACATTACATTGTTCATACCGAATGCGATTTCTGTGAGGAGTTCTTCTCTTGATGGAAGTCCTGCGATTCCTTCAACACCCTTTGTATCAAGAACTGCTCCATCAAAGAAGCCGCCCTTCATAACTAGGTTTTCATTTCCCTTTGCAAAGTCTTTACAAATCTTTGCTACGGTTGGTAAATTGTCTTTAGAAAAGATTGCTGCTAACGGACCCTTGTAGCCTGCACCAAAATCAATATTCTGAGAAGAATGATTAGAAGATTCTTTCAATGCTCTAAGAAATAAATTGTTCTTTAGAACTTTCATTTCAGAGCCTTCTTTTCTTAGATTTGCTCTAAGATCAGTCATATGCTTTACAGTTAAACCACTGTAAGCCGCTAATATAAAATTAGGCTTAGCTTCTAATTTTGATTTTAATTCAGCTACTGCTGCGATGTTTTCTTGATTTGCCATGATATATTTCTCTCTTTCTTAAATAACAGAATTTGCTAATTCTTTAGAATCTACTTTTACACCAATACCCATTGTTGCACTGACTGCAAAATTCTTTAGATAATCCCCTTTTGCATCAGAAGGACGATCTTTGAATAAAGTAGCAACTACCGCAGTTATGTTTTCGATTAACTTTTGTTTGTCGAAAGATACCTTACCAACACCAAGATGAATCACTCCACCTTTGTCTGGACGATATTCTATTTTACCACTTTTGAGTTCTGTAACAGCTTTGATAACATCATTTGTAACAGTTCCAGCTTTTGGTTTAGGCATTAAGCCTTTACGACCAAGAACAGGACCTAACTTACCAACTTCTTTCATCATATCAGGTGTAGCAACGCAAGCGTCGAAATCAGTCCATCCACCAGCTACTTTTGCAATCAAGTCCATATCGCCAACAAACTCTGCTCCAGCAGATTTTGCTTCGGCTTGTTTTTCCCCTTTGCAAAATACTAGAACACGAACAGTCTTTCCAGTTCCGTGAGGAAGAGAAACTGTTCCACGAATGTTTTGTAAGCTTTTGTAATTTACTTGGGTTGCAATTTCGATAGAGCCATCAAATTTTGTGTAAGATGTTTCTTTAGCAAGACCAACTGCGTCAGTTAGATTATATAACTTTTCTCTGTTTACTTTATCTTTTAGTGCTTTGTATTTTTTACCGCGTTTCATAATTACCTACTTTTAAAATTAGCCTGCTACAGTTACGCCCATTGAGCGACATGTGCCTGCGATGATATTCACTGCTGCATTTAGATCATTTGCATTTAAATCTGCTTGCTTGGTCTTTGCAATTTCTTCTAATTGTTTTCTTGTAATGGTTCCCACTTTAGTTACGTGTGGTGTTCCCGATCCAGATTCAATTCCGATTGCTTTTTTAACTAAAAGGGCAGCCGGTGGGGACTTGGTCACGAAGGTAAAACTTTTATCACTGAATACACTGATTACAACTGGAAGCTTCATTCCAATCTGTGTTTTAGTTTTCTCATTGAATTGTTTACAAAATTCCATGATATTCAGACCTGCTTGACCTAATGCTGGTCCAACAGGAGGGGCTGGATTTGCTTTCCCTGCCTCTACTTGTAATTTAATCTGTTTAACAAATTTTTTAGCTGCCATTTTAATAGAAATCCTTACTTAAAATAAATTTTAACTTTTTCCTACTTGTAAAAAATCCAATTCTACTGGTGTAGAGCGTCCAAAGATTTCCACCTTGACACGGAGTCTTCCCTTATCAGGAAATATCTCATCTACTACCCCACTGAAATTTGCGAATGGTCCATCCACAATTTTCAAGGTTTCCCCGACATTGAAAAGAAGTCGAGGCTTTGTGCTTTCTTCTGACTTAACGTCACCCATTTCATTGAAGAGGTTTTTGATCTCCTCTAGTGTAAGTGGCTCAGGCACTTTGTTTCCTACAAAAGTAGAAACAGAAGGCAGGTTTTGAACCCTAAACTGAGTATCTGGATCCATGTCCATTTCAATCAGAACATAACCAGGCATTAGTTTTTTCTTGGTGATAGTTTTTTTGCCGTTGCGCATTTCTGCAACTTCCATAGTAGGAATTTTGATTTGGGTAATCTTTTCCTCTAGAGAATGCTGGGCTACCATCTTCTCGATGTTGGTCTTGACTTTGTTTTCATGACCAGAATAAACTTGTAATGCGTACCACTTTATTGCCATAATTTCTAAACCTATTAACCCGAAAGACTCCAAAACCATTTGAGGAGTCTTACAAATAGAGAATCAGACACAAAAAGGAACATGGAAAACACTACGACCGTTCCCAATACGACCATTGTAGAGTTGATAACTTCTTCTCTAGAAGGCCACTGTACTTTTTGTAGTTCTGCTCTACACTCTTGTAAAAATGTTATTGCTTTCATAATAATTACTCTATACTTTCTTGCCACTTGGCAGGCCCGGAGAGAATCGAACTCCCACCAAGGACTTTGGAGATCCTAGTTCTACCATTAAACTACAGGCCTAACTCAAACTAACACAGCCCTCTGCCAGGCTTGAACTGGCGACCCCTTCCTTACCATGGAAGTGCTCTACCACTGAGCTAAGAGGGCAAGACTAGCCTTCTAACTGACTAATAATAGCCCGAAATATCAGTTTTTTTGAAGTAGGTTTAAAGTCAACCCATAAGATACATAGTTGCGATAAAAAATCCTTGTTTTTTAAATCAAGTTCTTTTATATATACTGCCAAAGACAAACTTTCTTGCCACAGAGGCACATTATGCTGCGCCCCAAAGAAGTAGCATTGAGTTTGACACAGAGAGGGTGATGTGGTTGTTACCGTAGAATTTATAAAGGTATTAAAAAACTCATAATTACTCAAAATTTAAAAATGAGATTTAACTTTAAAACTAGTTCGAAATGACAGAAAAAGCTCTTTTCCTCAAAGGCTCTGTAGCAAAAACTTATATGAAAATACAGTTAGATAAATTAAAAGCGGGAACGATTTTAGATGGAAAGATCACGAGAGAAGATGGAAGTGTTCTTTTCCCCAACCGAACTGTAATCACAAAAGATATTTTAAAAAAACTAAAAGCAGAAAATATCCAGGCAATTGATTTCTTTCCACTGCAAGAAAAAGCAAAGGTGACAGACCAAGAAAAAAGAGAAGATGAAAATCTAGATAGAATCGTAGATGGGTTTCACTATGGAGGCATTACAAAAGAAGTAATCAAAGAATCAATTGCAAGCTTTCGAAGTATTACGTTTAACCTACTGAATGGAAATGATTCGATTGACTTTGACTCGTGTAAAAATTCTATCATTGCAATCTACGAGCAAATCAAAACTAACCCCTCCGCATTAATCAATCTACTCGATATTAAAAATCATGATGACTACACTTTCTGTCACTCAATCAATGTAGGAATCATATCGCTCGCACTAGCGCAAAAGATGGGTTATCCCGACCAAGAAGTAAAACTAATAGGACTCGGCGGATTCTTACACGATATAGGAAAAATTGCAATCCCTGCAAGTCTAATCAATAAGACAACCGTTCTTTCAGAAGAAGAAAAACGGATCATGAAGTCTCACCCCTCCCACTCCTATCGAATCATGAAGCTTGACAAAAATCTAAATCGCAGAATTGTAAATATGGCTTATGAGCACCACGAGAGATTTGATGGAAAAGGATACCCACTTGGAATATCAGGAGACAAGCTCGACGACTACTCTGTAATAGTCGCACTCGCTGACGTTTACGACGCATTAACCACTGTGAGATCTTATAAGCCTGCCTTCTCACCAGAAGAATCAATACAGGTAATCGAAACCTATACAGGCACACACTTCGCACCCCGTATCGCTGAAAAATTCATTTATGATATTCAAAACTCTCTAGCGGCTAAGAGCCAATTAACCAAAGGTTCTCTCGTATTACTCTCCACTAACGAACTCGCTCAAATTCTCCAATACAAAACAAACCCGGACGGAGCAGATATTATCGTTCAACTCTTAACAGATGGAAAAAACAGTCGTCTCAGAAAACCAATTCGAATCAATATAAAAGGCGATGTAACAAGAACAATCAAACGCGGTGTAAAAACTTCTGAATTAGACGGGGATAGTCTAAGAGTGAATTTGACTAAGTCTACTAGTTTATAGGGATTAGCCGCTCTTCCAAAGGAATTAGAATGATTGCTCCCAAAGTTCTTTGTTGTTTTTTCTGTAATAGTTTCATGGTCTTCATAATATATTCTTTAGACCAAAAAAGATTGCAAGCAATATTAAAACTGAACCAAACAATTTTATTGCAGCTTCCCAATCCCATTTCTGGTATTGCTTAACATATTTATGCTTATTTAGAGAAAAGATTTTTTATTTTCTCTATCATCTATCCCATTAAACTGGTTTAGGCTATGCAGGGGAATTGGAATTAGTCATGCCAGAGTGAATGGATGACGCAAAACATACATTATCTTCCATAGCAATTTTTTTGTATTAACACCTAAACGAAGACAATAAGTGCATGTGAGTCTGCACCTATATACAAACTGTGACTAATAAAGTTAAGCCAGTTTGGATTGTGGGGAGTGGGAAATGCCGAACGACGGATTGTAGTATTCTCTCGCGAGTGGCTACTTAGAGTTAGATGGTGTTTTGCTTTTTCTAGTCCTAAAAAGTAAAAATATTGACGCACTTATACTTAAATCCCCTGAGCCACGGATACGCTTATGCTATTCGATTAAACTCTGTGCAAGTGTCGAACGTTGGTTTCTTTTATATTTCAATTTTAATTTTGTTTACTATTTCTGAATATACATCAACCGTATTACTATTAGTTTTAATTGTAATCAATAGAGCAAAGCGAATCTTTTTATTATACTTACCTAATTTCTTTCTTGTTCTCCACCAACCACCTACAGGATAAACACAAATACTTTCTTTCCTTGCTAATTGCGCCGCCTTACCTAGCCAAGTATCAGAATGAATGGATCCATAATTTCTTAGCCCAGACTTAAAGACCCAATCAGAGTTTTCAGGGTTTGAGAACCCTGATTCATGCTTCCCTTCTTCCAACATTTCTCGGTTCTCTTTATTAACCCTTTTCTTGAAAGTCTCTACATCTTCGGTTGCCGCCATAGAATCAAACCTTAACGCGCAGGAAGAGTAAGTTTTAGAATACTTCGTATTTAATCTTTTAAGATTCGGTTCTATAAAATAAGACAGAGTAACTTTCAATTCAACATCTTCCAATGGGATTTGATTTAATGCGATTGTAGGTAACGGTAAATTATAAAATTTAATTTCATTCGTTTTAATTGAACTTCCATCCTTTAAGAAAGGTTGAAGTTCATCCTGAATAATTAAAGTGCAAAAACTTTTTCCACTACTAAGTGCAATACTCAAGTCGGGATGCCCATATCCAAACTTCCGAAGAATATTTATTTTACCTGGTTTGCTTAGTTTTTGTATTTGCGGATAACCAAGATTTAACTTTTGATAGTCAGCAGAATGAACAAGTATTCCACGAATTGTTTCTAACCAAAATTCAGGATATTCTGCAGCTACCAAAGCGGCATACCTGGAAGCCTGTGCAGTTGCGGCACTTGTATCTAAACACTGAGTAAGTAATTTACTTTGAAAATCTTTATTGGTAGTAATTAGAGAAAGGGATTCATTATTCGTAATAAATCCTGTTTTGTCCTTCGCATAATTTCCGCCTTCCATTACGATTTCTGGCTTAATTGGCCAATCGGATTCATTCCATAAGAGAGAGGTTGTGCTTGTAGGGGATAATTCCCCTTTGCCGGAAATTGCCTCTAATTCAGGATATCTAGTTTTTTCAATATCAACTTTCTCTGTAAAAGCTCCCACAGTTATGCAATTCCATGCTTGAGCAGGATTCTGAACTGTATTCAATTCATTAGAATTTGGATAATCTTTTATATCTTCATATTTTAAATTTCCACCAGAGATAAAAAATAATCTCTTTGGTTCTTTTGCTTCTTCATTTCCAAAAGCAATTTGATCAATGGAGCCAGACCAAGAACTGGGTTCTCCTTCTTTGATATTAACTTTATCAGAAGTTACAGCCATATTGAAGAATCGCTTTTTATCGATTCCAATCAACTCGGCTCTTGCAACACAATCTTTTGTAATTACTCCCAATAAATCTTTTGGATTACTTCCATTAGGCGGTAGTATTTTAACAGATTCAAGGCTATGATTTAAAACAACTTTTTCTTTACTGATAAGCAAAGGATATAAATCTCCATAGAGTGAAAGACCAGCCATTTCTGTTCCATGACCAGCATGATCAATTGTTCCCCAATTGGTGTTATAAGAATCAGCTTCTTTTTCAGATATACTTTCCTTGAGTAGCGGATGAGAATAATTTACACCTGTATCTAAAATACAAATTGCAATTTCTTTATGATTGCCAGCATAGAAATTCTATCCTGTAAATCTTTTATCCATTCCATTTCTTCCAATGGTTCCATCTCTAAAAAGATGCGGGCGTATCTTTATAAATTCTGATTTCCGAAATGCAATCGAGTATTAAAACAGATTGTTTTAATTGATTCATAGAAGCATGAATTAAAAATACAGTAGTTTCTGGAAATTTTAAAGGATTTTCAGAAACAAATATATTTGCTTTCCTTGCCTGTTCTCTAAATCGATTTATAATTAAATCTCTATTATCCCCAACTCGGAGCCATGCTTCTAAAAAGTGTTTTTGTTCGAGGTCTTGTGGGAATGATTCGCTATCTGACCAAAAATTTTCCAAAGCGGATAACTTTATTTTTTCTATATTCGCTACTAGTTCAAGATTTTTCGGTTTTCCGCCTTTATTTTCTTTACTAGGATCAAGATAGTTTTGTATTTTTTTTATGAAGACTTCCAGTTTTCCTTCCGGAATTCTTACTGTTGTAAAGAATTTATTATTTTCCTCTTTAACTGAAAGAATTTCAATTTTTGCTCTTGGATCTTCTAAACTTTCAAATTTTAATTCAAAGCCTTCCCAGCTTTCCAAAGTAATCTTTATTCCCGGTTGAAATTCTAGCGAATCTTTATCTTCTTGATTTATTTGATCTAAAAGTTCTGCCTCAGCTTTTTCTAAATCAGAAATTAATCCCTGACCTTGTTCCGTTCTATTTGGAACTATTTTTATTCTATTTTTTAAATATTCTTCACTAGGTTTGAATGTACTCGGATTTGTATATTTGCCCGTATCCGCTTGTATTCTTAAAAGAAGATGCTTATAATTTTCTTCTACCATTATAAATCTACTGTGTCCTTAGTTTTCTTAAATCCTTTTCGATCTTCTAAGCATTGAATCAAATCTTCTTCCGATAATTCATCTTTATCCCGAATAACAGTCTTCTTAATAGTATCATCACAGGATTTTATTATATCAGCAAAACTTAATTGCGCGGCTACCTTTGTAACTTTCTTTAAGGATCCAGTAAATTTAAAAAGACGAATTCGATTTTTAATTATCTGCTCAATTAGTTTTTCATCTGGTAAGTCATATTCTAGTATATCATCGAATCGACGATACAAGGCATGATCCAAACTATGCTGATTATTCGTTGCAGCACAAATTAAACTATTAGAAGTATCCTGCTCCATAAAAACAAGAAAACTATTTAACACTCTACGAATTTCGCCAACATCATTTGTGAAATTTCTAGTTGTTCCAATTGAATCAAACTCATCAAATAAATATACTCCTCTGGTATCTACCATTGAATCAAATATCAGTCGGAGCTTTGCAATGGTCTCACCCATATACTTACTCATGAGTCCATCTAGTCGAACGGCAAACAGCGGTAATCCCAACTCTCCCGCTAATGCAGAGGCAGTCATTGTTTTTCCACAACCAGGAGGACCTACAAATAAAATCTTTCTACGCGGATATAAATTATGTGATTGTAATTTGGTATAATGTCTTTGCTCTTCTAGTATTCTCTCGATTCTAGTAAATATTTCTTTCTTTAAAACCATATCCGCAAATCGAATTTTTGGATACGATACAGCTAGAATTTCAGACAGCTCTCCTTTAGGTCTAATAATTGGAATCGGAGCTTCTTTCTTCTTGGAAAGTAAAGATAAAGACTTAGCTTCATCTATCATGGATTTTAATTCCTGCGCCAATTTTCCATGCCCGCTTCTTGCTTCTGTTGCAGCAATTTGCATAGCAATAGAATAAAACCGATCTTCATCGCCATCTAAATGACTCTTGAGTAATGCCTTTAATTGATCTGATGTTGCCATAGTTAGATTATACCTTTATTGTCGGACAAAATAGAATCCTCATTCTTAGTTTTCAAGTCCGCAATCTTCATTCTAGTTTACTAATCCCTGTTTGAACAAGCGTCTTCGTTTGTTTCCCTAATCAGTAGTTGCATGCGTCTGACAACTATACTCAAACTGTGGCTAATACAATTATGCCGGTTTGGAGCAAGAGGCTCACGCGAAGTGAAGAAGGTGCGGTCTATGGAATGATGTTCTACTCCGTAAAATAATCAATGTCCATTTTCTTGACATTATATATATTCTCTACTGTCACACCAAGTTCATATTCGATCATAAGTTTTGTCAATAAACTTCCGTCAATTAGAACGACAGAGGCATCTACATTAGATGCATATTCAATAGCAGTTTTTTGAAAACTAGATGTTGTTATAAAAATTCCCTTCTTCGCCCTTTTACCTTCCAAGGCACCTACAAATTTTTGAATTTCAGGACGATCTATTTTATTAGCTGTCCACTTTTTTGCTTGAATGTATATTTTATCTAATCCTAACCGATCTTCTCTAATAATTCCGTCAATTCCCTCATCATTAGATTTAGAAGTTATTTCTCCGCTCGAAATATCGTTACCACCGTATCCCATTTTTAACAGAAGATCGACTACAAGTTCTTCAAAAAAATAGGGAGATAAATTATTAATTTGCTCAAGCAAAGAGTTAGACAGTTCTGTATTAATTTGATTTATTCCAGATTCAATTAGTTCATCAGGTGTCTTTTCTGAAGGTTCTTCATTTGCAACGACTAAATTATTTTCTTCATCTGGTTGATTTTGTGGATTCCTATTTAAATTGAATTTCGGAAATGTTTTTAGCAATGCTATATTTATTTCTTCTGGTGGGTTGGCTAACACACTTATACCTAGTTCAGTTATTTTATATTTTCCTCTCTCAACATTCTTTATTAAATCTGCCATTTTTAAATAAACTACAGCCCATGCGATTCTGTTATATAATAGTAACTGTTTGCCACTAGGTGTTTTGATTTTTTGCTCTTCTTCTGTTACATTAAATTTCCCAACAATATATTGCCTGAAATCAATTGAGTTCTTAATCTGATCATCAGCAAGAGATTTTAGTACGGGTAACATAATTTTTTGAAAATCTGGAATCATAATTCCTCCTAAAGCTTTATTCGCACGTTTTCGCCGAACTTCTACTTGTCCTAATTGCACTTATTAAGTCAAGAGTAAAAGAATGCGAATACTGAAATAGCATGATAGGTAATGGTATAAAAGTTAAGATATGCATATCAGAAGAAAGCTTCGGTTCTGTTTCTACAATTCAAATTACTCAATCAAACATTAAAACCCTATCAAATTAAAGCTACTTCCCACCCGGTTACACTTGATTTTGCGCAAGGGCTACATACGAAAGAGTATTTACCAATCAATCACCTAAACCCAATCTAGCTCTATACTAAAAGCCACATAGAAGCCAAATAAGGGCAATTTGATGGCTTTTACGTCCCTTCTATGTGGCTCTTAGGTAAAAACTCTCCCAGACACTTTCCTTCTTCGTGTCCATCCGTTGTAATCTTAGAAAGTTATATAAATCCCAGTCTCAAGCATCCTTTTACTTTCCTTCGTATCTAGGATACTATTAAGGATAATATCAACAATACTATCAAAGATACTAAAAAAGCGATTTTGAGTATTTTTGATAGTCTCTGAGACTATTGCTCATATTATACTTCATGCATCGGCAACTAAAAGAAAGTTTATACACAAGATAGATTGGGTTTCGATAATTGTCATCCTAAGCGGAAGTATGGTGAATTGCTTTTTTGTTTCTTTGCCAAATAGATTTCTCACGCTCGACTTTACTGAATGCAAAAAGGATTAACCACGAAGGGCGCGAAGAGCACGAAGGAAAGATAAACCATAAGTAACCGCCAAACCCAAAACATCGGTGTTCATCGGTGGTAATCTTTAAAAATTCTTCCTAACCCACTTAGTATCCCTTCACGGTAATACCAATCTGTTTTGCGTTTTCAATTGTTGCGGGACTGAGATCATAGATTTCTACTTTTTCGCAATAATGCCAATACCACATATCTCTTCTTAATTTAGAAATGAGGTCGCCATTGTAAAATACGACTCCTTCTGCAAAGGGAACTTCTACGTTAGTTGCCATATCAGAGATTGGAATTTTATGAAAGCGGCAATAGAATAAACTCTTTAGAAAAAGTCTAAACCATTCGCTAAACTCCCAGTAGCCTTTGGGGTGCTTCTCGAAAGATTTATAACGCAAGGACTCTTTTGCTTTTGAAAATGGATACCAGAGATGTTGTGGTAGCTTATACGGATTAGCCTGTAACTTAGGACCTAAGACTTCTCCGTATTGAATGCCGTCTAATTTTACATAGTCCTTTCCTATCGCATTGAAAACACTTTCAATGTAGTAAGTATTTCCTTTCATGATTTGCAAAGGATCAATCACATTCATTCTATTTTGTAATTCGAGTAAGCGACCTGCTTCTGTTCTAATTGCTAAATTAGAGCCGTCTACTTTTTCTACTGCAAATGTATTCGGATCGTTTAATACCCATTCGAATCCTGGATTTATTTCCGGCTCTACCAAATACAAAGCGGGCTCTCTCATTTTAAGAGACGACCCGTATTTTTTGAAGTCGCTCGGATTTACTTTATAAATCTTACGCACAAACGGACATTCAACTTTCGGAAAATCACTTAACATTGTTTGCCTTCAGACTATTTTAATTTCGCAAACGCCAAATACGTCTTGTCCGTTGATGTCTAATTGGACTTGCACATAATGCTTGATTGCCGCTGAGCTGATTAGGTTGTCTTTAGGAATCACGAGTTGAAACGGAAGAGAGATTACTTCTTTTGGCTCTAGGATATAATCGTTAAAGGTAATCTTTCCTACTTTCTCAGTGGACTCTTTTGTAGTTTGTTTTTCTTTGATATCTTCTACCATGAGCATCAACAAAATGACTGAGTCAATGGTTACTGGGTATTCGCCTCCCGTAAACGTAGCAACCCCTTTTACACTTTCTTGAACCGTTGCCTGCTCTTTTAGAAGTTTTACTTCTACTTTAGGAGAGCCTTTTCCCACCATGCCTTTTAATGAATCTAATATTCCCATTTGTATTCCTCTTTTTACTAGCTTACTCTTCTTTTCTCTAATTCCAAAGTCAATCTTTTTTCCAAATAGCGAATATCATCGGAAACAAAGAGTCAGCAAAGCATAATATGATTGACTGCTTTATCTTTGTTTTCCAAACTATCTACATATCTATAGAAATTTCAAACAAAGAGGAATATTATGATTAGTGGAAATTATTTTACAAACAACCCGGACTTGCAACTTCAATTTGAATCAATCATCGATTGGGAAGAAATTGTAACTGCCTATGAAGACGGATTCACAGATGCTGAAGAATACAAAAAAACTGGAAACGACAAACTCTCATTAGCCCCTGCTTCTTTACAAGAAGCAATCGACTACTACAAAGCAACTCTCGATTCAGTAGGAGAGATAATTGGAAATGAATTAGCCCCTAGAGCTGCTGAGATAGATAAGATTGGTTTAAAATACGATAACGGCAAAGTAACATTTCCCGCTCCGATGCAAGAAGCGATGAAAGCTGTTAGAGAAGCAGGATTACTTCCCTACGCGATTGGAAGAAAATACGGTGGGCTCGGAATGCCAGCTACTGCACAGGCTCTCGCAATGGAAATGGTATCTCGTGGAGATGGAGCATTCGGGATTGCGGCTGGTTGTTTTAATCTTGCAGAAACCATTGAAAAATATGGCTCAAAAGAACAAATAGACAAATACGTTCCAATGATGGCAGAAGGAACGTTATGCGGCGCAATGGCATTAACCGAGCCTGATTACGGTTCAGATTTACCAAACCTACAAACCAAGGCAGTCAAAGATGCAAATGGACAATGGCGAATAACCGGAACTAAACGTTTTATCACTCATGCCTGTGGCTTTGCGGACATACCTTCTGTTATCCTCACACTCGCAAGAACCGGTAGTCCTACAGGAGGAGCGCGCGGACTTTCCTTTTTTATCGTAAAAACCCAGGATGTATTCATCGCCTCTATCGAAAAGAAAATGGGACTTCATTCTTCTCCTACTTGTGAAGTGGTATATGACAATTCACCTGCGGAACTCATTGGTGTAGAAGGCTATGGACTTGTAAGATATTCTATGGGTATGATGAACACTGCTAGACTTTCGATTGCCGCGCAGGCTACAGGCATTGCCTCTGCTGCTTATTTTGAAGCGAAGAAATACGCCTCTGAAAGAAAACAATTTGGCAAGTTCATCCAAGATATTCCGGGTGTAAAAAAGATGCTCACTCATATGGATAGAGAAATTGCGGCTATGCGTAGTATACTTCTTGAAGCTTCCCGCTCTGTTGACTTATACCTCTGGAGAGAAGAGCATTTAAAACATAGAGCCGTAGACGAAAAAGAAATTAAAAAAGACGAGCAAATCAAATTCTGGGAAAAACTAGCCAATCTATTTACTCCCCTCTCCAAGTATTATATTTCCGAAATGGCTAACCGTATTGCGGATAACGCTCTTCAAATTCACGGCGGCTCCGGATACACAGAAGATTATGTGGTTTCTAAGATTTACCGCGATGCTAGAATCACAAACATCTACGAAGGAACAACTCAACTCCAAATCGTAGCTTGTATTGGTGGTGTTGTATCGGGCATGTCCCCTACTGGATTTCTACGGGCTTACTTAGACAAAGAAACTTCTAAGTTTGCGGCTACAGATCGTTTGCTTCGAGTCAGAAAGCTATTTGAATCAGTTGCCACTGCTTTCTCTGAAATCAAAGACAGTGCGACTAGAGACTCTCTTGCCTTTGAAGTTGTAGAATCTACAGCAAGATGCATCAATGGAATTTTACTAGAAAGATCAGCCTCTAGACTAAAAGACACACAAAAGACCGACAGACTCGCGTTAGCCGCTGAATACCATATAGACAGCCTAGCCATCCTCGAATCCAACCTAATAAAATTACAGGAAAGAGGAAAGGCATAAACCAACAGTAGAGACGCACGGCCGTGCGTCTCTAGATTTTAGCGTTATTGTCAATATTTAGTATCCACAACTCACCAGAAGATTGAAAAATTTAAACGCAATCAAAATTCTTGGATTCTCACAGAATCCGAAACCGGGAAACCATTTACAATTGAATCCATCGAATGCACACTCCATCTAGAAGACGTATACGCAAAAGTAGAATGGAACGAAATTAAGAAACTCTAACTCTATTCCATTAAATAATCTTACCTAGCTATTTCGAATTGAATTAATTGTGGCAGTTAGGGATAATGAACTAAATTATGAAACTCCCACGCGCTCATGGCTTTTTTTCTAATAAACGAAGAGGTGGTATGATCCTCTTTCTAGTAGCTGCTATTGGTGGCTCTTCTTTTGTTATTGCCAACCAATACGCTGGAGATCGAATGATTGACTTTAAAATTGCAAAGGCAAACGCCGATGGCTTTAAAGCATTCCTTCTGGCAAGAGCAGGACTACAAGGCGGACTCGGAGCCTTAAAGAAAGTTCCCGAAGAAGTTCTCTATCAGTCAGGAATCGCATTTAACCCTCCTCCCATCCCTATGGCAGGCGGGACTATCTATTATCGCATTTCTGCCGAAGACGGAAAGTTTAACATCAACGATTTGATTAAAGCCTACGACAATCTACCTAACTTAAAAGTCCAGGAGATGATTACAAAGCTCTTTGAACAATTAGCAATTCCTAGAGAAAAAATTTTCCCGATTATAGATTGGATTGATGAAAACTCAGAAGAAATGGGTGGAGGGGCAGAAGTCTATTATTATACCAATCTAAAGCCTCCTAGAAAAATTAAAAATGCCCCCATGTATTCGCTTTCTGAATTGACAGCCCTAAAAGGCTGGGATAGAAAGTTAGTTTACGAATCACTCAAAAATCCAGACAAAGAAAAAAACGTTTCGAAAGATTTCTTGTCAGAAGAAGAAAAATTACTTGTTACAGATGCCGATTATGTATTATCCAATAACATTACAGCTTATTTACCATTTAAGGATACCGGGGATGATAGAATTAACATCAATGCCGCTCCTTATCATGTGCTCATGTCTATTTCTGAATTTATGACTAGACAGGCTGTTATGAGAATTTTGAAATATAAATTAGAAAAAGGCGGATATATAAAAGAAATAAATGATCTAAAAAACTTTGCAGAATTTCAAATAAAAACTACAAGCATGGGCGGCACACAAAATAGTCAGACTGGAAACACAGGAGCGGCTAATAATAATCAGCCACCGCCCCCTACTAATGCAGGACAGAATGCACAAGCACTTACTCTATTCGATGAAATAGCCGGTCAGGGAACTGCTGTTTCGACAGGAAGAGTAAAAACCAAGGGCGAGATTTACAAAGTCGTTGGTGTGGGGACTGTAGGAAATGCGACACGCAGAGTTAGTTGTATATTTGATTTAACAAACGATCAGATTTTATTTTATTCCGAAGATTAAAGAATGTATTATACTCAATACCTAGCAATTGATTATGGAACGACACATATCAAGGGAATCCTGTTTCGTCAGGTTCTCGGAAGTGTTACTATTTTACGACATGAGTCCTTGCAAATTGTATCTCTCCCTGAAAAGCAAACCGACGAATACGAATACAATATAGTTCGTTTCATTCAGAGCTTTTTTCCAGAAGAATCAAACTTCCTAATCAATATCGCAATGGATAATCTATTCATTCGTGATTTAATTGTTCCGTTAAATTCCGAGAAAGCAATTAAAGAAATCCTTCCCTTCGAAGTAGAAAACGTTGTCCCCTTTCCAATTGAAACAATGGTAGTCCAAGGTTGTATCTGGTGGATTGGAAAAGAAGTCTCGAATGTAGTGGCATTTAGTGTTCACCATGATGAAGTAGAAAAAACATTTAAGCCTTTCATGAAAAATGATATTCAGTTGAATTGTATTTCGACTGACGCATATTCTCTTAGCTCTGCAATCCGTTATCACCAGACAAGATCGATTACCGAAAAAGTAGTCGGTCAATTAGATATAGGCGGCAAGCTTTGTATCTTTAATGTAAACAGTGGAGGACTACTCAGTCACTCTCGTTTTTTTAGTGGTGGTGGTTATCTAATCACAGAAAAAATTGCTCAACTTCTAAAAGTAGATTTCAACAAAGCCGAAGAGATCAAATTAGCGTTTAATTTTTCTTTCGAAATAGTAGAAGAAGAATTTAAACTTGAGTTCCTAAGACAAAATCATCTAACACCTGAACAATATGACGGGATAATTCAGATTATCCAGGATTCCTTTGATCAAATTGCGGGTGAGATTATTAAAAGTATATACGCATTAACTCCGATTAACCGTCCTTCCATTATCTATCTTTCAGGAGGAGGATCTTCTTTTAAGGATGCTACTAAATACTTATCCTCTCGAATTGGAACTACTGTTACCGGATATACTTTCTTAGAATTGGAAGATCCCTCTTTTACAACAGCATTGGGAACAGGATACCATAACCGTTTAAAGAAATCAGAGAAGGTTGATTTTTTAACTCCTGAATTTTCCAAGTTGATGAAAAATACAATTCGTCTAGATGCATTTAAACCACATCTTATCATCGCTGGAATTTCACTTTTTATTTTACTTACTGTATTTTTTGTGCAAATGTTTGTGGATACTCGTAAGTTAAACGCATACGAAGAAGAGCTTCGTGAAAAATACAAACAGGGCTTTGGTGTAGAAGCTCCTGAAGACGAAGATGTAATGTCACTCGCTCAAAGCAAAGTAAAAGACGAAAACAAAAAATCAGAAATCGTAAGACTATTCTTAAACAAAGGAAAATATTCTAGAATTACTTCTAGACTTAAACCAGAATTTTCCGGCTAAAGATTTTGATTTTATTTTAGATCAATTTACTCTAGACGGAAACATTGTCTCTATCTATGGAAGAGTCAATGAATTCCAGGACATTGGAGCTGTTCAATCCTCCCTCGAAAAATCACAAAAGTTTAAGAATATAAAAATAGTGAATAAAAACTTAATCAGTGGTGTTACCAAATTTAAGGTTCGATTTAAAATAGAACTAGAAATTCAAACAAGCCCTGAAAAAAATACTCGCAAAGAAGAAGACAATGCTGAATAAACTAGACGACCGCGAAAAGCTATTTGTAATTGGGGGAGTAATCATTTTTATCCTTGTGATTTTTGGATTGTTTATTTCTAAAATCATGGAAAGAAGAACAACACTCACAGAAAGTCTATCAGAGGCAAGAGGCAATTTTGCGCGATTAGACAAAACAATACAGGATTATAACTACTACAGATCATTAAAGTCAGGAGACGAAATCGATCTCACAAGTATCTATGCAAAGCTAGATCAAATTTTAATTCGCTATGGATTAAAAGATCGAGTGCTTACTCAAAAAGATACTTCTACTCCAATCAAGAAAGAATATATCAAAATTACAATCGACATAAGCCTACGCTCCGTTAAACTCGCTGATGTTTTTAAAATGATTTACGATATTGAAGTGATGAAACAAATCAATAGCAAAGTTGATTATATGAATTTTATTAAACCTCTTCCGGGCAAAGAAGAGTATGATGTGAACATTCGATTTTCCTCGTTTACTAAGGTGAAGAAATAATGGCTGAAGAATTAGAAGAAAAAGTAATAGAATCCGAAGAAGAAGTAGAGGATGTTATTGAAGACGACCTCGGCTTCGATGAAGAAGATGGCGCCTCCGGTGAGCTAAGCTGGAAACAGAAGCTAATACTCATTAACTGCGGTGTAGTTGCATTTCTATTTTCTATACTTTTACTTTTCCCTTACGAAGAGCTTGCTAGAACTTTTATTTCTAAGTATGCATTAGAAAATAACTTTGTATTAGAGTTTAGAAAACTGAATTTGCCTTTCTTCTCAACTAAGAGCATAGATCATTTGATTTACCAAAACAAAGACAATATGGAAATTCGGGCTGAGTCTATTGATATAGATACAAGCATTTTAGATCTAATGAAGCGAAACTTCAAAGGAAATATAAAAGTCACCTCGCTCAATTTAGAGCTAACAGAATACGCAATCAAAGCAGGAACTGTCAATATCGAAGATTCAAGCCTAATTGGTTTTGATAGAGACCTGGCGAATATAAACGGAACTATCAACTTACAAATCTTCGATGGAAAAATTCTTCGTTCTCCTGTAATTCCTATGCTTGATACATTACAGGGAGTCACGATTAAAAGTATTTTACTGAGTTTAAAAAAGACTTTAAACAGCAATCGTCTTACAATTGAGAAAGGAGTATTTACTCTTTCTATTGCAAAGATTACTATTAGCGGTTATATTGAATTAGCCTCTGTGATGAAGAATTCTAAGTTAGATATTAAGCTATGTCCCAAGCTCACAGAAAAATACAGCGCAGAAAGAGAAGACATTGCCTCAAGTCTCCAACTACTAATGAAAGACATGCCCGACGGTTGCATTCCTATTCACGGAACCATTGGCGATCCAAAGATGAATCTACCGGGTGTTCAACCACAACCTTCTCCTAATCCGGGAGTCTTATCGCCTGTTCCTGCACCAGTTCCACCTGCACCGGTGACAAATCCTTGATTGATAACTATTAGCCTTTAGAAAAAGAAGATTAGAATTATTGATTTATAGAAAGTTTCGAGTTAATTGCAGAATGAATCTATTTGCAGCAGAAGTCAAACTAATTGCAGCATGGGCTGAACAGACACCCATGCCGGAATTGGTATATCGCCCCGTTGGGGCTATAGAGCTATAGCCCCAACGGGGCGCGATATCTGCCTGCATAGTCTGCAAGGACTATGCAGTGTATTTCGATTAATTTCCTTTTTGGAATTCCTTTGGATATTCATCTTCTTTCATGATATTAAAGTCTGCGTTCTTGCCTTCGCCGCCTTCTTTTTTATCTTTGCCGAGAGTGATTATCGCATAATCACCATTAGCCAAAATCGTTAGGACATAAGGAGTGTGCCAGGGATCAAGCACAGCACTTTTTTTATTTAGAATTGGTTTGTAGTTTTTAGGAATAGGAGGAAGAGTCGGCATCTCAACAAGTGCCATTATGCCCTGCTCTTCTGATGGAAGATTACCATAACGATCAGCATATTGCTCCAATGCAATTTGAAGTTCTTGGGAGTCTTTTTTGAGTTTTAAACCAGGACCTTCACTTCCTTTAGTGCAAGTCGGCGGCACAAAAAAAATAACCAATCCAACCAGTAATATAAATGCAACTAATAATAAATAGCCCACAATAAACAAAGCTCGCCATACTATATACCAAAGAAGTTGGAGTTTTTTAAAGAAAGTATACTGGATTTGTGGATTATCTTTGTTATCCATTGATTCTGAAAAAGATTTTTTACTTTTTTAATCTTTCCTCATTTCTTTGCAGCATGGGCTGAACAGACACCCATGCCGGAATTGATATTGCGCCCCGTTGGGGCTAAAAAGCAATAGCCCCAACGGGGCGTAATACCTTCTCAATAGTCTGCAAGGACTATGCAGTGTATTTAGAAAAATCTATTTCCCGCCTTTTTGGAATTCCTTTGGATATTCATCTTCTTTCATGATATTAAAGTCAGCGTTCTTGCCTTCGCCGCCTTCTTTTTTATCTTTGCCTAGCGTATAAATGCCGTAATCCCCACCGTTATCCACTTTGAGTTGGTAAGGTGTTTGCCAAGGATCAAGAACAGCACTTTTTTTGTTTAAGATTGGTTTGTAGTTTTCAGGAACATCACCGCTAGTTGGTTTTTCAACAAGAGCCATTACACCTTGCTCTTCGCTAGGCATTTTTCCATAACGATCTGCGTATTGCTCAAGAGCAATTTGTAATTCTTGTGAATCTTTCTTGAGTTTTAAAGCAGCAGTATCATCTTTCATTTTTCCAGGATCAATACTAAAAGCAACGAGTGCTATGATTGCACCTAGAATTAATACCACAACTGAAAGCTCAACGAGTGTCATCCCGCGTTTTAGTTTTTTGTTTAGTTTTGAAAATCGATTTAGTTTCATACTATCCTCTCTTTATAAATTTTGAATTTCTTGTGTTAGTTTATACATTGGTGTCATAATCGCCGCCATGATTGTGAATATTAGAGCACCCATTACAATAATCATAATAGGCTCCAAGCTTTGTGTCATCGACTTAATGGCATTATCCACCTCTTTGTCGAAAATATCAGATAACTTATCCATCATCTTAGGAACTGTATCCGATGCTTCTCCGGCAGAAATCATCCCGAGCACCATAGGAGTTAAAATTACAGAGCCCTGTAAGGAATCAGAAAGCTTTCCACCTTCCTTAATTTTATCAATAGCCGTTTGAATTTCAACCTGAAATATATAATTGCCTACAATTTTTGCAACAATAGAAAGAGATACAATCAAAGGAACCCGATTGATTAGAAGCACGGAAAGATTACGAGCGAATGTGCTGATTAATACTTTTTTGGTGAGTGTCCCAAAGACTGGAACTTTTAAAAAAAATCTATCCCACTTCTTTTTTCCTTCTTCGGATGTTTTAAATCTGTTAAATGCATAATAGGCACCAAACACACTTCCAATCATCAACCACCAAAAATTTATAATCGCACTCGATATACCGATGACGATGCGGGTAATAAGTGGTAACTCCGCTTCAAACTGAGAAAACAATTCTTGAATTTGAGGAATCACAACAACTAATAAAAACACAGCGACAAATAAGGAAACCATTCCCATAATCAAGGGGTAAATCATCGCTACCTGCACCCGCGATTTAAGATCGTTAGCCGCTTCTTCTAAGTCAGCCAAACGAATCAGAGTATTCTCATATTCACCCGTTTTTTCTCCAACCGAAATGAGAGAAGAATACTGATCGGGAAATACATCGGGATAACGAGCCATAGCCTGCGAGAGAGATTGACCTTCTGTGATACCCGCCCGAATGTCCATGATGACTTTTTTGAAATTTCTATTTTCTATTTGCTCGCTGATATTATTGAGTGATCTATCAAGCGGAATTCCTGCACCTAGAAGTGTTCCTAATTGACGAACAAATAATCCTACTTCTTTTCTGGGAATTCGATATAAGAATTTTGCGAGGAAAGGAAAAAGCTCTCGCTCCTTTTTTTCGGCGTCTTCTTTGATAACACGCACATAAAGACCTTTCGCCTTCAGCTTATTACGCGCACCCTGAAGGTTATTTGCCTCGATAATATCTTTTACTTCTTTTCCTGTTTTGTTAAATGCAACGTAAGTAAAAAGAGCCATAGACTGCTACTCCTAACATACTCTTAGAATTTCATCTAGAGTAGTAAAACCTTCAATTACTTTTTGTATTCCATAATCGCGAAGTGGAATCATTCCCGTCTCTAGCGCAATATCATTAATAGCCGTAGCATCCCCACCTTTTAAAATCACAGCCTTGATATCATTGTTCATAACCATCAATTCATAAATACCCATACGACCTTTATAACCTGTTCCCATGCAAGCAGGACAGCCTTCTCCCCGTTTCAACTGCCCACCGATAAGTCGAGAGCGAGGCACTCCAACGGAATCAAGCTCTTTATCAGATGGAGTATAGGGTTTCACACAGGACTTGCAGTTAACACGCACTAGCCGCTGAGCCACGAAACCGAGCACGGTAGATGTAATCAAATAAGATTCAATTCCCATATCAGAAAGTCTAGTTACAGCACTAGCCGCATCGTTTGTATGAAGAGTTGAAAACACTAAGTGTCCTGTAAGAGAAGCTTGTATCGCAATACGAGCAGTCTCCTCATCACGCACCTCTCCCACCATCACAACGTCCGGATCCTGACGGAGTATGGCTCTTAGCCCCGTAGCAAATGTAAGTCCAATCTTTTCTTGCATTTGCATTTGCGAAATCCCATCGAACTGATACTCGACAGGGTCTTCGCAGGTAATGATATTTCGCTCAGGAGTATTCAATTCAGAAAGAGAAGAATAAAGCGTAGTCGATTTTCCAGAACCAGTAGGTCCTGTAACAAGAATAATTCCATGCGGATGATAGATTAGCTTTTTATATTTTTCTAAAAGCTCACCGGAAAATCCCATCGTATTAATCGAATACTTCTGGTCTGTTTTATTTAAAAGTCGCATAACAACTCTTTCCCCGTATTGACAGGGAATTGTGGATACACGAATATCAATGTCTTTACCTGTGAGCTTCAGCTTAATGCGACCATCTTGCGGAAGACGATTCTCTGCGATGTTTAAGTTAGACATGATCTTGATACGAGAAATAATCCCAGCCTGATAAGACTTAGGCGGAGACAATACTTTGTGTAAAATACCATCCACACGATAACGAACTGTTACAGTTTTTTCGTAAGATTCAATGTGAATATCAGACGCTCTTTCTGTCACTGCTTGCGACAAAATAACGTTAACCATCTTGATGATAGGAGCTTCGTTTGTTAAATCAAGTGCATCAGAATCAAGATCGCTAAATTCACTGAGCTCTCCATCAACCATTTCCTCCATCATATCTTTCGCATCGGAGGCAGTCTTATCAAAATGAGCGTGGATAATACGAAGTATCTCTGGCTCAGGGGCTAATACAAATTTAACACTATGACCTTTGAGAAAGAATTTAATTTCATCCATTGGATGAAGATCAGAAGGATTACAGACTGCGATAGTTACAGTTTTATTTTCGTAGTGAAAAGGAACAATTTTACTTTTTTGAATTAGCTTATACGGAATAGTATGATATATTTCTTCGTAGCCGGAGAATTCAATTTTCTCAATGAAATCAATATTATGAAGCTCAGCAAGCGCGCGCATAATATCGACTTCCCCCGCAAATCCTTTTTTCTGAATGATCTGTCCGAGCGGAAGCTGATTTTTTTGCTGAGTCTTTAAGGATTCATTTAACTCTTTTTCAGTAATGCTTCCATTGTTAAGTAAGATTTCACCAAGGCTTTTTCTCATCGCAGTTTCTTTTCTCTTTCCTCTTCGTTCTTCTCTTGTTCCATACGCTTCTCAATCGTCATACGATCTGCTTTCGCTCTATTGTCTAAAATATGAGGAGTTAAAAAAACCATCAAGTTTGTTCTATTGATTTTAGAAGTTACACGTCTAAAAAAGTTTCCTAGAATTGGAATATCACCTAAAACTGGAATCTTAGTTAAACGTTTTTGCTTGTCATTCGAAATCAAACCTCCGATCACGATGGTCTGCGTATTATCCACAGTAATCGTAGTCTTAATATCTCGCTTATTAAAAATCGGGTTTCCCCCTTGCTCGGGAAGACCGGCAATATTTTTTACTTCTTGGTAAAGTTCGAGAGTAATCTTATCATTCTTATTAATATGAGGGGTAAACTTTAATTTAATCCCTGTAGGACGATACTCGAAGTTATCAACGGTTACTGCTTGTGAGCCGCCGCCCCCTGCATTTCTACTTTGTGTTCTTACAGGAACGTCTTGTCCTACGTTGATTTCTGCTTCCTGGTTATCGACGGTAAGAATTTGCGGAGCGGATAACACGTTGAAATTTTCATTGGTTGCATTTGCATTTAAGATACCAATGATCTGTGGGCTACCCGGTTTTAAAAATCCAAGAGAGAAACCAGTCAGTGTATTTGCATTCGGATTTAGTTTTCCATCTTTACTTAGAATACCACTCTGTGCGCCTAACCCTGAGTTAAACTGTCCAAATGCAGTTTGTCTAAATCTCCAATCGATACCGAAGTCATTTAGATCATTAGACGTTAGTTCCACAATAAGGACTTCGAGTAAAATTTGTTTTCTTGGTAAGTCTAGAATTTTTACAATGCGTTGAATCTCATTCCATTCTTCTTTTGTGGCAGTGACAATCACTGAGTTAGAATCTTTATGAGCTACCGCTTTTATTTTTTCACCCTTTGTAGTAGTAGCAGGCTTCGTGGGATCTACTACTTTCATTTCCACAACTGGATTGTCTAGTTTCGTAAGGACAGCGGCTAACTTTTCTGCTTCGTTGTATTCGAGCGTATAAATATGAATATCCCCTGCCGATGCAATTGCACCGGGACCATCATTTCTTTGATCTAGTCTTTCAATCAACTTTAGAAGTTTACTAATGTCACTAGATGAACCGGATAACACAAGAGTATTCGTTAAACGATAGACGATAATGTCTGTATCGGGAGAAGTTACTCTTTTTAGAAGTGGTTCGAGTTCTCCTGCATTTGCCTGATATATGGGAACGACTTGCGTGATGATTTTATTTGATTTAAGTTCCTCTTCACTAATAGGCTCACGACCAATTCGGACAATTCCTGATTTTGCAAGCGCGTCTTTGGTTCTAACTACTTTGATAATATCATTTTCTTCTACAAGTCCAAAGCCTTGCGACTCCAAAACAGATTTCATAAAAGAATAAGCATCTTTTACATTCACTTTCTTTTGGGAGATAATCGTAATTTTGCGACCTTTCACAGAATCATCTACAAGAATATTTTTCTTAACAATAGCGCTCATTCCTTTTAAGAAGTCTTTTAACTCTGCATTTCGCCAATCAGCGGTAAACATGACGTTGCCGTCTTTCTCTTTGCTGAGTCTGCCTGCACTGTCGTTGTGCTTTTTATCTTCGTCACTTTCTTTTGCAGGGTCAGGCGTAGGAGTTGGTGCAGCTTGTGAAAATAGCTGAGAGTGTATTAATAGAAACAGGGATAGGAATAGGGTTATTTTTTTTGTCATCTAGCTAAACTTAATTTTATTTTTTTAATTTCTAATAAGGAATTCATAGGTGATAATCTTTTCTTTTCGCTCTAAGTCAACAGTAACTTTTGGAGAGTTCTTAATAGCAGCCCAAATTTCTAACATTTTCTCAGTGTCATTTAAAGGCATTCCGTTGACTCTCTTTACAATGTCGCCACTGCGCGCTCCCAGTTGATAAAAAATATGACTCGTAGCAACCTGGTAAACCTTGTAACCATCAATCTTTCCATTGACTAAATTTGGACCGAACCTCGCATCCTTATATAAGTCGGCAGGATTCTTCATATATTTTTCAAAATCTGTGCGAGAAATCGGTAACATCTTTTTTTCTGCGGAAACTAAATCCTTCTCGGCGATTGCTCCGCTTGAATTCGCTTTCATCATTTCGTCGTAAACCGCTTTCGCTTCTTTAATCGACTGACCAATTTCTACTTTTAGATTGAGTCCATTCTTAGCAATCACAGCATAATGGTCCGCGATTGACTTAAGCTTATAGCCGACGATTTTTTCACCTAGTTTAAATTCATCGGCTTCTTCTTTGTCTTTTTCTTTAAAAGTAGCCCTAGCAAAAGAAGGATGTCCGCTGAGGGCACCAGTTAAAATAGTTTCATCCCCACCGGGAACTTCTTCTGAAAGAACAGGAGCGGCTCCTGCAGCAGCATTTGGATCAGTAGGAAGATCGACTACCTTTCTGCCCCGAATCAAATTTCCCTCTACCATATCTTCGTAGATATTAACTGCTTTAGGAATTTCTGACTGTGTTTGCATACCAACAGACCTTGTCATTTGAACAGTCATTTTCTGAGCAGGGTTTAAAAATGCGACTAGAACAGATCGAATCAAATAAGCAACTGAAAAAGCGCAAAACAGAACTACAGGAATTAAAATGTAAAAACTGTTTTTTTGAAGCCGCATGAGAATGGAATTCATAACGATAAAGTAAAACCAATTCGCAAACTGTCATCTACTTTTTAATAAAAGAGTGAACAAAACTGAAACCTCGAATAAAAGAGAAGATTTGCCATGCTTCGACAAAACTCAGCACAGGCGCCGGCACGGAGACACGGAGGGTTTTAGGGTTAAGATATTTCATTTTAATATCGCGTGAGTTTGATATAATAAATATTTATTCCTGTCACCCCTATTATGTTGCGACCCTATGAAGCAACATTGAGTTTCGTTTTCTGTGCGGGTCTTAAGAAGTAGAGATTCCCGACAAAAAATTTCGGGAATGACATTCAATTTCGAACTAGAAACGTATAAGTATGAATGTCACCTTTTCTGTCGAGGTCGACTTGGATTTTTTGTGCTACTTTGATTGCACTCCATATCTCTAGCATCTTTTCTGTCTCGCCGAGAGGCATTCCGTTGACTCGTTTGATAATGTCACCACTTCGAGCACCGAGTTGGTAAAATATATGCTCCGCAGTCACTTGATAAATTTTCATCCCATCAATCTTTCCGTTATTAATATTGGGACCAAACCTAGCTTTATAAATGATCTCTGGATTTTTTAGCATTCTATCCACATCAGTTCTCGAAAGAGTTGTGGGCTTATGCGAAATAGCCGTTCTCTCGTTAGAAAATTCGTTAGGGATTGAATCATCTTGAGGAAGTCTCTTCTTCATCGCATCCTCTATCGTTTCTCCAATTTCTACGGTAAAAGAAGAATTAGCCGCACCGAGAGTAATAGAATGCCAGTCAATACGTAAAATCTTCCAGTCTCCCAATTTCTGCCCTACTCTATATTCTTCTGCTTCTTCTTTGTCTTTGGCTTTGATAACAGCACGGGCAAATGATTGATTGCCGCTCACAGTTCCTGCAACTAACATAGATGCAATTTCAGGACTTGTATCCATTGCTTTTTTCGGAGGCGTATTCAAGATAACTTCTTTAGCGTTAGAGCCACGAATCAGGTTTCCTTCTACCAAAGAATCTATTTGGTCAAGAGCAACCTGAGTCACGGAGTCTTTTCTACCATCAGTAGAATTCGTATCTAAAGGCATATTCCCATTACCCGCTTTAAGCAATGACGAACCAGTAGAACTTGCCTCTGTAAAAAAAACAACTAATGTAGTGCGAACCATAAAGGCAAATGTAAATGAGAAAAATAAAACAATTAAAACTAAAATGGAAAACCGATTTTTTTGCAGGGTGTCGTAGAATAGAGTTCATAGGTATTAGACTAGAACTTATTCTTAGAATGTCAGCCATTTTTTTATTTTCACCCCATTCTCTTTTTTAATTCAGAATAAACCTTTCGAGAAACAGGAAGGGCATTGCCGTTTTTTAATTCTAAAGTATACTTACCGCCTCCGTTTGATTTTAGAAACTTTGCTTCGCGCAAATTTACCAAGTAGGATTTGTGAATTCTAAAAAAATGAGAGGGTAGTATTTTAGATAGAGAATCTAACGTTTTACGATGAGTATCCGTTGCTAGATTTTTTCGATGTATTATCGTATTATTATCCTGACCTTGAATGTAAGATATATCTTTTAAAGATATAATTTCAGTTTTATCTTCTTTTCTTACACTGAGAAACTTTGTATAACGGGAGTTAGCCGCTGCATTCTTCCATTTTTGCAATGCTTTTTCGAGGCGTTCTTTCTTTATCGGTTTAGGAACAAAATCTAAAACACCAAACTCAAATGCCTGTAATGCTTTTTCTGTCATGCCGGAAACTATAATTGTATGAAAGGACTGCGAAATAATATTTCGAAGTAAGTCAAATCCTTCTCTTCCATCTAAATTTAGATCTAGAAAAACAAGATCAACCGAGTGCTCTTCTAAAAAGCACTCAGATCCAATTAGACTACTCTCTAATTTTAAAGAGGTAATTTCTTTTCCATAAATTTCTCGGAGTAATTTCTCTAAGCCTCTTGCGGCTACCGTCTCATCCTCAACAATTAAGATTCTCATTATTCTTCTAACCTGGATTGTATGTTGGAGAAATTTAGAAAAAATCCAATCATTGCTTGATACGAATTCAAAGATCTAGTTGAAAACTGATCCGCTTTGAGATACTCACTGTAATACGCCACTTCTGTTTTAAGTCCTGTGTATCTTCCAAAGTAAATGTTAAGTCCACCGGCTAATCCGAGTATACCCCCAATTCCATTGTTCACTTGATTTGTATATGCATACCTATCTGGATAAACACCCGAATGCGCTTCTCCGGTAAATCCAACTACACCCCCACGAAAGGCAACATAGGGATCAAAGAAGGTTTTAGGTAAAGGATGAAAAGTTGCAAGAAAGGTCATAGAGTTTCCTTTGTAAATAGTTCTCTTTCTAGGCGCCAAGTCAACATATTCTTTGTAATACGAAGCCGGTCTGGGAATTACATCTTGCCTAACTGCTTCAAGCGAATTTTGCATAATGGTAAATCCGAGTCCAATTTTATCTTTCCATCCATATTCAAAATCAAACTGTCTTGCAATTCCGGGATTGTAACTTGGTTGAAAATAGAAACCCCGATAACCTGGATCTATATCCTGATTGACTTGACCGCTGATAATTTTATTTTGAATCGTTTGATCATATACTTTCTCGTGCGAAATATAACTTCCGCTCGGAGCGAGTGTTGTTCCACCCATGAAGCTAACAAGAAATGCCCCCTCATAAAAACCGGGTGGATTTTTTAGCTTAGAATAATACTTTTGAATTAACTTCTGCTCTTCTTCTTTTCTTTTTAAATCCGCTGTATCTTTTTCGGAAATAGTTTCCTTTTTTTCTGTCGGCGTATTCTTTGCAGTTTTTGCCTGCGCTAAAACTTGATTAGCCGTAATAGTTATAATAAATAGAATGAATAATCTTACTTTCATTTTGATTCCTCACTTGAATGAATCAAAGTATAGTGAAAGTAAGATTAGATTACAAATCTAATGGGGTAAGATGCAATTACCCAGTGGTGAAATGCATTAAGATAGGATTGTAATACAATTTTCCCAACCACCTTTTACCGGTTTAGAGTAAAATTCCCATTTGCCGGGAAATGCTTCTTCTAGTCTTGACCGAATGTATTTAATTCCAGTGCCGGATGTTTCTTTAGAGGACTCAAAAGGCAATCCATCATTAAACAGAATAAACCTTGTCTTCTTTCCATCCTGTTTTTTAGTAAGAACGAATTCTCCAGACTTCCTTCCTGGATAACCGTGAGTAACCCCGTTTTCGACAAGTGTATGCAATGCAACGGGAGGAATTAATTCCTTACCTACAATTCCTTCTGTTCGAAGAGAAAACTTAACATCTTTTCTAAGACTCATAATTTCTAAATATCGTTTACAAATCTGAATCTCCTCTGAGATAGAAATTGTTTTTTTATTGGAAAGCTTTAAAATATATTGAAGCTCATCGGAAAGTGCAGATAGAAGTTTCTTCGCGTTAGCCGGATCTTCATCGAGCCAAATAATGGTAGCATTAATCGAATTCTAAAGAAAATGCGGGTGAATGCTATTTTTTAGAAGCTCTACTTCCATTCTAGCAGAAACTAGTTTTGCATCTTGTGATTCCTGTCTGTAATGAGTAGCTCTTTGTTCTGCCTTTGTTTTTTCGCGGTTAATCAGTGTAATCTTATAGGCAAGTCCAAGAGACAATAGACACATTTCTACAGCAGAGCCAACTTGCAATCCATACTCTGTAAAAATATTCGTAGGAAAAATCCCAAGTCCTTTCATGGCATAAATTCCAACTCCAAATAAAAGCGAAACCCAGGCGATAATAAAATACCTTGCCGGCTTATAGCCCTTATCCCAACAAACAATTCCTACTACAAAAATAGAAACTGCAAATACAATCACAAGACTTGCCAGTAGATAGATATTCACAAAATAGGAAAACAGAAAAGAGGATAACATAAGTAGTCCCATACAGCCCATCAATACTTTTTGTATTTTATCTAGAAAGGGAACATTCTTTTTAGAATTCAAAAAACTTCTAGTAAACTGAATCCCCGAAAGAAGAGCAAACCCACCTAGAAACGGCAAACTAATATTAGCCCAATAGGGAGAATTAGGCCAGAGGTATTGAAATGCTAATCCATTTAAAATAGACTGACAAGCACCGTAGTTGATTACATACACTAGATAATACAAATATCCAATGTCTCGAAGCATAAAAAGCAAAATCAAATTGTAAATAACAAGAACCAGTAAAATTCCATAGTAAACACCAAAGGCAAACTCTTCTCTTTCTCTATGTTGGAGAAATTTTTTCGGGGAATAAACCGTTAGCGGAAATTGAAGTGTGCCTTCACTTTGTATTTTAATATAGTATTGGTATTTTTTATTTTTTTCAAGAGACAAAGGAAAAACAAAACTTCGATCGTTAAATCGTCTATCCCCAAAAGGATAACTATCTCCTGTCTTTATAATCTTCCATTTGCCTGTAACCGCATCTCTCTCATAGAACTCAATTTTATCAAGAAGTGGATACGAAAGATATAGATTCCAATCTTTCTTAGAAGTTTGATTTTCCAAAGTAAAGCGTAACCAGAAAATATCGCGGGTAAATCCAAAGTTGGGGATCGCTTGCTTGCTTTCTTGGAAACGATTAGACGATTTTATATCCTCAAAACTTTTTGAAATTGTATCTCTGTCTATTTCTAACGCAAGTCCTAGTTGATATTCTTCCGTCTTATCATCTAACACAGTAATTGTTCTAGGATTTATTTTCACAGCAAAGAGAGGAAAGCAAAGAATTAAGAGAATGAATAAGAAAAATTTTTTCATGCCTATTTGATTTGTCGGAAAATTTTACGCAAACGTATAAGCAAAGTTTATCACATATACCATATGCTAGTATTTGTGTATCGGAAGTAAAGCCTTTGATTAATCTGCCTATTTTCCATCCTTAAAATTTAGCTTGTCTTAATAGGAATTTGCATTAAAACAAGTCTTAGAGTAAGGTCATGAAAAAAACATTCGAATACGATACCTACCTTTACGTAGACGTGGATACATCTAAAAAAATGTTGAATTGGTATTGCTACAGACGTGGCGATGAATGGGGATACAATCAAAAGCTAAGTGAGTTCATTGCTTCGGGTCCGTTTGTAAGTCGAAATGAAATATCGAGAGATTTACTAAAAGAAATCATTGCATTTCTAAAATTAAATCCAAAAGAATTAAAATGGGTTGATTTTGAAAAAACAATTACTCTCTCTGTCAATGGGAAAACAATTAATCTCTATGATGACCCTCATTTAAAATCTCACGCAGAAGGTTCTATCTATGATATTGTGCAAGAGGTTGGACTTGGAAAAGAAAAATACTTTGAAACCTACAAGCTAAAGGAAGGAATTCTTGCGAAGGACTTTATTTACGACAAATTGGTATTTGCCCATGATAAAGAGATATCTTTTTATAAATCCGAAAAAATTAAATTTGGGACGCTTTCTACGCCTGCTAAAATTGCAAATCATAAATTCGAAAAAGGAAGTTTCATCTGGTTTAAAGAGAATGGTGACATTGATTTTTCTCGAGAATAATTTTTTATTAACTCAACTGAACTCAATCATTTCTTTTGTGAAGAAATGATAATGTATGCTGAGTTAATAAGAGACTTTAAATCCGTAGCTTATAAAATTAGAACCGCAAGCAGGATCGGGAGGACAATAAAAACCAAAGATGCCTGACCTATGGTGGATACGCATGAATATCCGCGGATTGCTCGGATCATTCCAAATTCTATAATCTAATTCTACCATTAAATAATTTAAGATATTTCGTGATTCTATTCCCTGTCGCTCTAACAAACCATTTTTCAAATTAAAGCCTTTCTTTTGATTTTCTAATATTGGGTTTTGGGATGTAATCGATAGACCTTCCCCAAATGCAAAGCTCATTGGTAAACCAAATAAATTGGAAATACGCGCAATCATCAGACCATCTGCCTCCCAGTGATTCATGATTCCAAAATGCTTGCCGACTAACGCTTCGGATTCGAAATCTAAAAATCGAATCTTATATCCAAGAGGATAATTGATTCCAATCACTCCAATAGTAGAATCTTTATAATCTGTCTTTTGACGCAATAGAATCGGAAGTAAATCAGTAGAAGTATATTTGCCTCCATAGACAAGTAAATTGATTTTCTTTTTATCTCGCTTTGTCTCTGCGAAAGTGGGAATGGTTAAGATGATAAGAATCAATATACATAGCTTTTTAATTTTCATTTTGAATCTCCTCGAAGATTGCCGCTACAATTTCTTTTTCCACTTTTAAGAAACTGTCTTTTAAATGAGCTTCATACTCTTCACAATAGTCCTCTCTTGTTGCTTCAAGGATTTTTCTTAAATCAGAAACCGGCTTCTTTAAACAATAATTCTTAAGATGTATTGGATTTCGATAGGTATTTAAAAGCGTTCCAAAATTCGTTGCCGCAAACCCAGCGTAAAATGGCAATATACCCCATCTTTCAATTCTACTGAAAGAATCAATTTCCTTTGTGGTTAATATCTCTTTGTCGCTACTCGAAGTTTGTATTCTAAATCGAAACTCCGCTGAATTAGAAAGGAACACTCCAAGAGTTAGAGTTACTAGCGATTTACCTGCATTCACGAAATAATCAGAAGAATTATTCGAAATCTCTACATCTACTTGTATTGTTTTTTGATTCGTAATAAGCTCAGCATTAAAATCTGTCTTGTTTGCACAATTTCCGATTTGATGCTTTGCAATCGAATCACAAAGTATTTCTCTGAGAATTCGATCTTCTGAGAGTATTTTAATCATTTGCTTTTGATTTCTTAAAACAGGGAAATCTTTAGACTGCGACAACTTGCCATTATCCTGTTCTCTTGCCGATCCATTGTAAGCACAAAAGGAAAATGCTAAAATAAAAAAGACCAATCTTATAGGTTTACTATTATTCCATATTTGATTCACAGCTATTTCTCCTAATTAAAGATATTAGGATGATCTGTGTCAGAAATCAAATTTTATGGGGTGAAGTGCTAAGAATCCGTGGTCAAATGCAGTTCTATAATCAATGTCAGATGCTCCAGAAGAGAAATTACATAACCGCCAACTAACTCGAATCTAGAAGCCACATAGAAGCCGAATTCGGCTTCTATGTGGCTCTTATGTGGCTTCTACGTCCGTTCTACATTGCTTTTAATTTGGAGTTCATCCTAGACTACTGTTCATCCATTTTCACTTTAAGCTTTTAATTTGCGAGATAGAATTATCGAGAAGTTGGGTATTGGTTGCAAGAAAGGTTAAGCTTGATTTGAACGCAATTGTAATTTTCGCATATAAGAATAAGTAAAGGTTGAAATTGAGATAAATACTAAAACGAAAATTCCAATCAGGGTAAAATGCCATTTTATTTCAGTGCGCTTCTTTAGATTAGCAAGCCAGGCTTCCTTTGTATCTTTGTAAATTAAAACTTCATTTTTTATCTGGCTAGAATCAAAGTCTTTTTTTATAAGTAAAGAAACCACGTCTCCTTCTTGTAAGGTGAGTTCATAATGACTGTCTCTTTCTATGGAAACTGGGGAAATATTTTCGAAGTAGTCATGTTTTAAAAATTCTATTTGAGTATAGATTTTATAAAAATCGTTTCTACTTGTTCTGATTTCAAACGGTAATCTATCATTAGCCTCATCTACTATCCTCGTCGATGTTTGCGATTTACCTTTTGAGTCGGTGGTTGTGTATTTTTCTACTTTGTAATACCAATAAACTAAGCATGGTATTTGTTTGAATGGGGACACTATCTTTTTTTCATTGAGTGGGACAATTGTCCCTTCGATTAATTCATGAGTGGTTGAATTATTTTCTATTGTATCATATAGCAATGCATTCTTTTTTCTGACAATCTCTACTTGATAGACTATTGCAAGAATAGATGAACCGACTAGTATAGAAATGATGAATACTATTCCAAACGGCTTAGTAAAGACAGGTTTAAAAATATTTTCATCCATTGATATAACATTGGCGGAATAACGAATTTAGACAAGTAAAATGTTAGCCCGTTTAGTTCATAACCCCCTTTTTATGAAAGAAACTCAGTCCGAGACCATTTACAACTTCTCTGTTAGGGATTTGTTGCTTAACCCAATTTACAGATTATTATGGAAACGATCGCTATGAAAATAATATAATCCGTAATTGTCTTTTTCCTCGTTCAATTTGTGAAACTGGCATCATATTAAAATGGTCGCAAATCTATATTTGTAGGCTCATTCAGGATAATTTTTATTTTGAACCTAGAGGACATTAAAAATTTCTTTTCCTTGCAAATTTTACTTTCAAATTAAGATAAGTATATAGTGAAAGCTTTACTTTTAATTCTCACTCTTTTCATTTCTGCTCTCACGGCTGAGGAAAAAATCATTATAAATCCACAAGAATCCTACAAATCGGGATTTGGGAGACAGGTTTATTTCTATATTGATAAAGAACATTCTCTAAAAATAGAAGATATCTTAAAGAAAGAGTATCAAGACAAATTTGTATTATCCGAAAATGAAAATCCTCAATTTGGATATACTTCAGATACAATCTGGTTAAGACTAAATCTTATCGATACAAATCCATCAAAAAGGGATTGGTTGTTAGAAATAGGCTACTCCGGTTTAGATTTAATTGAATTTTACAGTTATTCAGATAATTCTTGGAAAAAGAGAGTTTATGGAGACTTATTACCATTTACCTCTAGAGATTTTGATTACAGAAATTACCTGATAAGATTAGATCTTTCCTCCGAAGTTTCTCATACCTATTATTTTAGAGTAAAAACAAATACCTCTTTTGTTTTTCCTTTATATCTTTATGAGGCTAAAACTATTTTAGAGAATAAATTCATGGTGGAAGGATTGTTTTTCTTTTTCTATGGTGTATTGATTGTCATGATCTTTTACAATGGATTTATTTTTATAACGTTTCGAAGTCTCAGTTACTTTTATTATTCTTTAAGCACATTCTTTTTATTATTATTTTATTTAGTTCATTTGGGACATGGATTTCAATATTTTTGGGGGAATAGTGTTCTAGTCCAAAACTATATGGCACCAATAAGTATTGCGATTTCCTGGATATTTGTTATGGAGTTTACATTTCACTTTTTGACCCTGAGTAAAATTTTTAAGCGGCTATACAAAAGTATCCGCATATTACAAGTATTACATTTACTCCTGCTTCCACTGTTATTTTATTCATTACTCCTCGTTAATATAATACTAACTTTATTTGGACTTGTAAATGTATTTTTGATTTTAATTGCAGCATTTATAAGTTTAAAAAGTGGAAATAAATCAGCGCGATTTTTCTTAATTGGCTGGAGCATTCTTATCATTGGCTTTCTCTTATTAACATTTAAATCTTTAGGAATACTTCCGACTAATGCTCTCACATCAAACGCAATGCAATTCGGTTCCATGTTTGAATTGATTTTTTTATCCCTTGCACTTGCAGAAAAATATAGATTTATTCAAGAAGAGAATATTCAGATACAAAGTGAATTACTTAAAAATCAAATTTTATATTCAAAGACTCTGGCAGATAAGATAAATGAACGAACGAATGAACTGAATGTATCTCTCGATTCCGTTCGAAAAACAAATTCCCAATTAAACGAGTATGCAGAAAAATTAAGAATTCTAAATGCAACGAAAGATAAATTCTTGAGTATTATAGCGCATGATTTACGAAACCCATTTATTGGAATTATGGGACTTCTAGATTCTCTTTTGATAGAAGCACAAAAGATTGGAAGTAATTCAACTGAAAAAAATGTAGCACGATTACAAATGGCAATAAATTCTTCGAAAGCAGCTTATAATCTTTTAGAAAATCTATTGCAATGGGCAAAATCACAAAAAGGAGAAATTAATTTTAATCCCCGGAATATATCTTTCCGCAAATTGCTTGATAATACCATATCTCTTCTAAAAGCAAACGCATTAAAGAAAAATATTAATCTAGAAGAAAAACTAATAGAAGATGAAATTATTTTCGCGGATGAACTGTTAATAGACACAGTATTGCGAAATCTAATATCCAATGCAATTAAGTTCACCTTTCCTAACGGAACAATTACTATTTATACTTCCAAATCAGATGAATTTTTATTTATCACAATTAAAGATACTGGACTCGGAATTCAAGAGGATAATATCGATAAACTTTTCAAAATAGAATCTAAATTTACAAGACTGGGAACAGAGAATGAAACAGGAACCGGTCTTGGACTTATATTATGTAAAGAATTTATAGAATTGCACGGAGGAAGCATCACAGTTGAAAGTGAGCTTGAGAAAGGTAGTAAATTTACTATTACATTGCCTTTAGAAAAAAAATGAGTAGTCCTCTTTGGAATAATAAGATGTATAAGGTTACTTTTTTTAATTGATTGCAGGAAAATTTTACTCCTTTTAGTTCAAAACACTTTTTTATGAGTAGGGAAAGGAACAATCCGATTTTGCCTTAAGCTTTTAATTTGTCGGATGGAACTATCGAGAAGTTGAATACAAATTCCGAGAAAGACAATGAGAGCCTTTCACTTATCACTTAATCTTCTTAAATAATCAGCAATTTCAGCTTGACCAAATCTTTCCGACCAAGTGATTGCAGTAAAATGATCATTATCCTCAATGTCCACATCTGCATCAAAATCGAGCAAAACAGAAAGTGCTTGTTTGTGACCTCGACGTGCAGCAAACATCAGTGCAGTTTTTCCTGATTTATCACGAGTATCAACATTGGCACCCGCTTTTAGAAGTAAGCTTAAAATCTCTCTATTCCCACTTCTCGCCGCGTGCATAAGAGCCGTTTGCCCTACTCCATCTATTGCATTCGCATTTGGTTTAAAGAAAAATACATACTTTACACGTTGTAAATCGCCCAGAGAAGAGGCTAATAGCAATTCATCGTCAGCCGCCTTTCCGAGAAAGTATGGTTCTTCTTTGGCTCCCGCTCGTTTTAATGCGTTACCGAGTTCCATATGTCCATTGAGAATAGCCAATAAAAAAGGACTTTTTCCTTCTTTTGTTTTTATATTCAAATTGGCACAGGCTTGAATTAAGATTTCTACAATTTCATAATGCCTTCCTACTCCAAGAGAGGATGCCTTTGCAATAGCAGTATAACCGGCATTATCCTGTGCATTGCTATTTGCTCCATTTTCTAGAAGCAAAGTTACAATTTCAGGAGACCCATACCAAGCTGCAATGATTAATGCTGTCTCACCATCCGCATTCTTAAATTCTAATTCTGCCCTTTGTTCAATAGAACGTTTTACAAGTGCAATATTGCCCTCAGAAGCTCCTTGCAGCAAATCCTCATTTACCCCTGCATATAAAAAAGAAATCGCCCCAATTAATACATATAATAAAAAAACTTTCATCCTTTTGCTCCTGCTTTTTGTAATTCACTCACTATGTCTGCATAACCATTTTCTTCTGCGTGGAGAATCGGTGTAAGCCCGTATATAGAAACATTGCTTACGTTTGCGCCCAATTCAATCAGAACTCTGACAGAATTAAGCTTTCCCGAAGAAGCGGCGAGGCTAAGCGCTGTATCCCCGTTTTGATTTTTTGCATTTACATCAGCTTTGTATTTAATCAACAATTTGATTGCTTCCACTCGATCTTCCTGTGCTGCTGCCATTAAGGCGGTCGTAGCGTCAATGAAAGGAATTCTGATTTCGTTTGGATTCATTTTTGCATCTAAAAGAAGGCGCACTATTTCGGTATTCCCCTTCGAAGCTGCTTTCATTAAGCAAGAATCCCCTTTTTTATCTTTTATGTTTGGATTTGCACCCGCTTCTAAAAGCAATCGAACGATTTCTGTATGACCATTTGCAGATGCCCGATAAATCGCAGTATCACCTAAATTTGTTCTTAGATTTAACTTTGCCTTTTTGGAAATCAGGTATTGAACTATTGCAATTTTACCCGTGCTTGATGCTGCAATCAATGCTGTCCAGTTTCTCTCCTCACGGGAATTTACTAAATCGCCATTCTTTTGGTTAATCGCTTCCATTTCTGAAAGACTTCCATCGGCAGCAGCTTCGACGTATCGTTCCCCGACTGAACTACATTGAATTAAGAGAACTAATAGTAGCAGTATAAGTATATTTTTAATAGATTTCATTTTATTTTCCGAGCGATTCCAATATTTTCCATTGGCACTATTCTTTAAATCATTTATCTACCTCCACTGTGGTTTTGCCAAAATAGATTGAATTGAAACTTAGAAATATTTCTATTGTAAAACATATCTCTAATTCGGTAGATTTCTTTTTGACGACCGATGCTTACAATTTCAGGAGGAACATTGAAATTCAAACGAGTATTATTTATTTCCCTTATTCTGCTTATTACACAAGTAAATGCAGAAACCATTTTCGAAGACGTTGCGACAAGGCTAAAAAAATCCATTAAAAAAGTGCAATTCGACAATGGACTTAAACTCATCATGATGCAAAATACAACCTCACCCACCCTTGCGCTGTATGCAAAGTTCAAAGTAGGCTCGGTTGATGAAACAAAAGAAATTGCAGGAACCGCTCACTTACTCGAGCATATGCTTTTTAAAGGCACTGAAAATGTAGGAACGACCAACTTCACAGAAGAAAAAAAATTCCATATTCTTCTAAAAGCCACTGGAAGTGAACTCGATAAATTAAGACTCGAAAAAAGAAACTTAGAAGATAGCTCTAAGTCAGCCCCACCCGAATTATTGGAGCGCATTACTAGACTAGAACGAAGACTCAAAGACGTAGAAGCAATCCAAAAAAAATACATCGTCAAAGCAGAAGATACTTATATTTACGAACAACATGGTCAAGTTGGGTTTAATGCCTATACTTCGCACGATGTTACAAATTACCAGATACGGCTCCCGGCGAATAGACTCGAAATTTGGGCAAAGATGGAATCCGATCGTTTAAAGAATCCAATCCTACGAGAATACTACACCGAGCGAGACGTAATCATGGAAGAAAGAAGGATGCGTGTAGAAAATCGTGGCGCAGGAATTCTAAGAGAAAAATACTTAGCACTTGCTTTCGGTGAGCACGCCTATGGACAGCCAGTCATTGGCTATGAATCAAATATCCCTTTCTTAGATATTTATGAAACAGAAAATTTTTTCAAGAAGCATTATACACCGGATAATATGGTGATTGCGATAGTCGGTGATTTGGATTTTGATAAAACAGAAAGCATGATCCGAAAGTATTTTTCTGATTTAAAACCCTCTGTAGAAAAAAAATTAGGCACTCGAGTCAAAGAAAAATACAACACAGGTGAAAAGCGAATTAGCTTTCAGTATCCTGGAGGCTCCATTTATATCATGGGTTGGCATAAGCCCGCTTATCCACACCCTGACAGTAGCATCATTGATGTTATTGATTCTATCCTAACACAGGGAACAAGTAGCAGACTTTATAAACGACTCATTTTAAAAGAGAGATTAGTTTCTAGTGTAGAAGCCTGGGGCTCTGATCCAGGGGAACGTTACGCAAATCTATTGAGCATCTACTCACAATTAAACTCTGACACAGATCCAGCGAAAGTGGAAGCAATCATCTGGGAAGAAATTGAAAAGCTAAAGACAGAGAACGTTTCCACAGAAGAATTGCAAAGAATTAAAAACAAAATGACCGCTGACTTCTTACGAGAAATTGATAACAATGGAACTCTTGCGGATAATCTAAGTTACTACGAATTACTCACAGGCAACTGGGAAGACTTATTCTTAAGCTACGATAGATTAAATGGAGTTACAGAAGACGATATCAAGCGAGTGACCGCAAAGTATTTCGTAAAAGAAAATCTAACGATTGGTCATCTAGATGCCAGAGCAAGTAAAAAGCCAGCAGCACAACCTCAAAACGCGAAGGAAGCAAAATGAAATTAATTAGAAATCAGAAAAATAAATTTACTAGAAATTACTTCTCCTTTTCAATCATCCTATTAGCAATCGGCTTTTCTCTATTAGCCGCACCTGGTGATTTTGTAAAGGATGTAAAGATTGAAGAATTAGAATTTAAAATTCCAGAAGTAGTAAAGACAAGCTTAACTCCCAATCTAAAATACTATTCAATTTACTCGGATAAATTTCCAATTACTTATCTAGAATTTTCTATGTATGCAGGCGAAGCGGATACTGCCAACAAGGGAGTCGAAATTCCACAACTCCTCGGAGAAGTTCTAAAATTCGGTGGATCAAAAAACTTTCCCGACGAAGCCTTCAATACCAAGCTTGAATCATTAGGTGCAAGCTTTTCGGTAACGAGTGATTACGATAAATTATCCATTAACCTCTCTTATTTATCACGCGATGAAGACACCGTATTAGGTTTAATTTCCGATCTACTACAAAGCCCGAATTACAGCGAAATCGCACTTTCAAACGGCAAGAAAAAAATGATCGAAATGATCCAGAGACGAAATGAGCGCACAGAAACAATTGGCTTTCGAAAAGCAAAAGAACTTTTCTACAGAGGACTTCTCGCAGGAAAAGTAACACAAGTAGCCTCTATCGAAAAAATAAAAATGGAAGACCTAAAAGAATTTTGGGAAGCAGCAAAACTTAAAAAGAAAAGAATTTCGGTAACAGGACTCTTCCAAGATAAAAAAATTCGAGATACATTTTTAAAGCTATATCCAGCAGATAATACTGACAAGCCGCAATCTAGCCAGAGAGAACTCGTAACTGAGACTTCTCTTTCTAAGTCGCTAGACGAATATAAATTTAAGAATTTGCTTATCACAAAAGATATCAATCAGTCAATGGTGTTAATGATTGGAGCACTGCCCAAACACAATGATTCCGATTTTTATGCAATGCAAATTCTAGATTATATCATTGGCGGTGGCGGGTTTAATAGCTATATGATGCAACAAATTCGTGTAGACAAAGGACTCGCCTACTCTTCTACTAGCTACCCTGTATTCAAAAAAGAGCATGGTATTCTTTACGCCTACACTCTGACTAAAAATCAATCCTTACTGCAAGTTCATGATTTGATGAAAGAAATTTTATCCGAAAAAACATTTTCGAAAATTACGCAAAAAGAAATTGATGATGCAAAAAAATCCATCAACAATCAATTTGTTTTTTTATTCTTAAACAACAATCGTATTCTAGAAAATCAAGTTCGATTCGATGAAGATGATATGCCAGAGAATTATTTAAAAAACTATCGAGACAATATGAACAAAGTAACTCTCGAAGACATAAGAAGAGTCGGAAAAAAACATTTTGTATTCGACAAATTAAAAACCATCATAGTATCAAGCCCCGATGCTATCAAGAGCTTTCCAAGTGAAAGCAGTAAAACAATCCAGCCAGAAGATAAGATAGAGTAACCCCATTGAATTTAAAATTTTCTCATGCCAATCTTGACTTTGAAGGAATATCCGAGGGCGGTATTCGAACGAGCGTATGTATTCCGCGATACAGTCTCCTTTTTGATATTGGAGCGATACCACATGAGAAAATTCATATGGAAAATATCTTAGTCACCCACGGACATTTAGACCATGCAGCGGGTATTCCCTATTACATCTCACAGCGTTCTCTCCAAAAACTAAAGTCACCGAACATCTATGTAAACGAAGAAATGTATGAAAATACCAAAAAGATCATTGAGCTTTATTCTGAAATCGAAGGCTTTGCGTATAACTACAATTTAGTTTCGACGGCGACTAACAAAGAGTATGTCCTAAACTCGAATACTTTTTTCAAAGCGTTTAAAACAACACATCGAATTCCTTCGCAAGGTTATACGATATTTGAAAGAGTAAAAAAAATTCTTCCTGAATTCGCAGATTTAAACGGACAAGAACTTGTAAAACTAAAAGCAAAGGGAGAAATTCTTACAGAAGATAAGGAGACTCCTTTAATCAGTTTCTCCGGTGACACACAGATAGAATATATACTCGATCACAAAGAAGTGCGCGAATCCAAAATTCTTTTTCTAGAATGCACCTATGTAGATGCAGACAGAAATGTCGAGCGAGCGAGAGCCTGGGGACATACACATCTAGATGAGATCATTGCCCATGCGAAAGAATTTAAAAACGAGAGAATCGTATTGATTCATTTCTCAAAGCGTTATAAGCATAGTCATATTCGCGATATTGTTAAGAGGAAAACGCCTGATATTCTAAAGGGTCGCATTCACTGTTTTTTACCATGAAAAAATTCGAAAGCATTTACAAGGAAGGGCTAGAAGCTTATATCAACGATAATTTAATCCTACGCCCGTTTCCAATTTTTAGAGAAATGGAAGCTTTTGCTTTAGAAAATAAAATTCCTATCCTTTCTCCGGCAGCCGGCTCTATCCTACAATTGCTTTTCAGCCTCCATAAACCTATGCGAGTTTTAGAGCTAGGCACCGGTCTTGGCTACTCGACTGCGTGGATGCTTAGCTCAAATATTTCTGTAGAGATCGTTTCCTTGGACAGAAATGCCAAAGAGTTAAAGAGTGCCAAGTTCTTTTTAAACCAAATTAAGAAGGAAAACCAATCTGTAAAATTGATACAAACACACTGCATCGAGTTCTTAAAAAAATCTGATTTAACAGAATACGATATGTTTTTCATTGACTGTGACAAGATTTGCTATCCAGAAATTTTAGAGATTTTACTTGAAAAATGCAAAGCACAGGCTTGGCTGCTTTTTGACAACGTCCTCTGGCATGGAAGACTAGAAAAGGAAATTTACTCAAAGCCATCTGACCGTGCCATTCAGGATTTTTGGGATCTTATTAAAAATAAAAATCTAATATATACTTTGTTTGCGGCAGCGGACGGACTATTACTTATCGAGCAACCCTAGTTTTTTCTATCTATTACTTTTTTTTTCAAAATCTAGCAAAAAATTGAAAATCTATTGACATAGTTTTTTACTTATACTATAATTGGAATCCTAGAGGATTTATGAATGAGTATCAATAAAGCCACTAGACAAGCAAAAATTTTGAATGAAAAAAAATTAGGAGAAAAATAAAATGAAAAACGTAAATGTTATTTCAAACAAAGTAAGCTTAAGTAAAATCTTTTTCTATTTGCTACTTGCACTATCTTTAGCGTTCAGTGCCAATTGCGGAAAAAAGAAAAAGAAAGCAATGTTTTGGATGGCAGCCTTAACTGGCGGTGGCTCAACAACTTCATCCACAGGAACCCCTCAACAAGCAGACTCAAATGGAGTGCCTCTTCCTTCGAGTAATAATTCACCAGCTACTGCAACTACTTCCACTTCTGAAACTAATAGCACAGGAACAACTGCTTCTGTCCAAGAGGTTGCAAACCATGGGCAAGCAACCATTTCTGGAACTTTGAATGCTACAGACTGTAAAAATGCAAGCAATGTAACGATTCCATGTTCTAGTGACGCTGGATTAGACCTTACACAAGTTACAATTCAATTGATCGACAGTCAAGGAAATGTAATTGGAACAACCAAACCAAATGCTGACGGAACCTATAGCTTTAATATCGCCGACTTGACAAACGGAGATTATCGAGTATTGATCAATTCTGGCAATGGATTAAACTACGCCTACCAAGACTTGAACTTTACATTTAATCCAGTCAATGCAAATGCAAACAATATCACTGGTGTTGATTTATCTTCCACTCGACTCTATCTTACTTCCGGTCCAGCAACTATCACAGGAACAGCTACAACTCCTGGCTTCAAAGACCAAAGCGGCTCAGTTATCGTCGCAGCAGGTCCGATGCCAGTTGGAACGACTGTGCAGCTAAAAGATGCAAATGGAAATGTGATTGCGACAACGACCACAAATGCAAGCGGAGTTTATACATTTAACCAAGCAAATCTTCCAAATGGGAATTATAGCATTACTGTTCTAGGCTCAGGACAATCGAGTGGTGGTCAGCCATTTACTGATACAAGTTCTGCTGTGCCGATTCAATTTAGCTTTGCTGGTAACAATCCGGCCACTCCAACTTTAGTTACAATTCCTGGATTAAGTTCCGCATGGAATCCTGCTAGCTCTGCTGTTGCAAATATCACTAACTGGGGCATAGCAAATGTTGCGATTAGTGGCTCTGATTTATCTGGTTTCACAGTAAATTTAAAAGATGCAAATGGAAACATTGTAGGAACTACAACTACGGATGCTGCCGGTAAGTATTCTTTCAGCCAAACTCTATCCTCTGGTGTCTACTCTGTGGAAATTTCCAAAGCAGGATTCTTAACATCCTCAACCTCCTTTTCTTTCACTGCCAATCCAACTGGAAGTGCAACATCCGTTGCTCAATCAGGTGGTTTCAATAAAGTTGTTCCAAGACCTTCGAATGTAACAGGACAAGTTACCGCATCTGGAGTATCTAGAATTGAAGGAGCATCTATCAATTTCCGTCCAGATGGAACACAGCCGCCTTCCAACCTTCTTTATCTTGCGACTGGTTCTGACGACCGTCTTAGAAACTTAACATCCCTTTGGATGAGAGAGGCTTGTATTGCAATCGCGGCAAATGCTTGTTACAATGCTTGTGCTGCCGGTGGCTTTCAGCCAGCTTGCGTAGCAACGAATCAAGGTGCTGGTCCTTGGACTTACACTACTTACGCAAATAAAGTGTATGAGGTAAGTGGCAATAATGTAATGTTTACTGCTGTAGCGGGTAAATGGAGTTACTTCATTTCTGCTCCGGGATACATTGACTCTGCTGTAAATGTAATTACACTCAATGGTCAAGATGTAAATGCAGCGCCTGTTGTTCTAACACCCTCTACACATAGAGCCCAAATCGCTGGTCAAACTGTAGTTGCAGACACTTTGGTGAGTGGCACTCGAAATTCTTATGGTGCTGCACTTCCTGGGTACACACAACAATCCGGTGTTCCTGGATTATTTGCGATTATGTTAGGAAACTCTGACAGTTCAGGTAATTCTATTGCTCATATCACCACTACTTCAGCATCGGGAGCCTATGCTTTTGATGGAAATTCGAAAGTAGTAAGCCTTCCCTCTTCTTCTACCTTGTGTAATATACCTTCTCTTGTAGGAGCGGTAGTAGCTGGTCAAACTTCCCTTTCTGGTCAAGCTTGTAATGATGCAGCAGATAGCTTGCGAGTTGCTTATGCAATTAGTCAATATGCAACTGCTTCCGCTCTCAGTGCAGCCCCATCGACGATAGTATCAAACTCTGTTTTAGCAACAACGCCAGTATGCTTCGGTTCTAATTGTCCGGGCGGCTACCAATTCAGAGGCGGTTCTTACAACGTCATTATTACTGACCCTTTGAAGCATATGGTTCCGACTTCGACAGGAGCTTTAGTAAATGCTGGAACAGTGGCTTTAAACGGTCTCTTAACAGTTAATAGCACCGTAGCACATTTACCACGTCGTCAAATCACTGGAACTATCACAGACGCAATTTCAACCGGTGCATTGAGCGGAGCTACTATAGAACTTGGTCGTGACACTGATTCTGACCCAAATACAATTACATGGGGTCCTGTAAGAAGAGATCCTGATACAATTTCTGGTTCTAGATTGGGAGCGACTGATATACAAGTTCCTTCCGTTTCTACAAACGCAAGTGGTCAATATACAATCGACAACGTGGATCCGGGAACTTATGTTATCAGAGTTACTAGACCTGGTTATGTAACGGAGTTAATTTCAGTTACAGTTCCAAGCACTGGTTCTCCCACTGTGGCAAATGTTCAGATCGTAGTAGACGGACCTAAAGGAAATCTTTCTGGTCGTATAGTGATCGCAGGTGGAGCAGCATTCACTGGCACATATACTCTAGAAATTGTTAATCCAACTGCTGGCACAAGGCCTACTAGTGGAGTTGCTCCAGCTAGTTTAAGCTCTGGAACTTCTGCTTTTACAAATGTTCCGAACTACTCGGTATTCTCGATTAATCCTGGTCAATGGAAAGTTAAGTTTGCTTCTGCTGGATATGTTCCTGTAGAAGGAATTGTAACGATTCAACCAAGTGCAACTACCAACTTTGACATTGTAACTATGATTCCTGGCTCGCAAGCTCCAGCTTCGATTTCGGGAAGATTGCTCAATGCTCTTAACAACCAAGCTATTGCAACTGGCTTAACAGTTCGTATTCGTCCTGGAATCGGTGTTACCAGTGGACCTTACGCATTGGATTCTAGTAATGCAACCATTGGAGCAGTTACATCGGCGGCAGATGGAAGTTATGTAATACCAAACGTCCCTGCTGGTAATTACACGATTGAGATTTCTGGAAATGGTTTCGTAACAACCTACGAGACTGTGATTTCTGCTGGTGCAAATTCTGCCAATCAGAACATCTTAGTTTCACCTAGCTTACAAGCAGATGAAGTAAGAATTGTTCTTTCTTGGAATGCTACACCGCGTGACGTTGACTCGCACTTAGAATATGGTGACGGATCTACAACGCGTAAGAACCAAGTTGTTTGGAATGATAAATGTAGAAACCCTGGGGTATCAAATGCAGTGACCAAGTCTCCAGCACAGTGTGGCTCAGAAGACTTAACACTTGACATTGACGTTGTGAACGGATATGGACCTGAAACAGTTTCGATGAAAGGAACCGTTTGGACTTCTCCTGCTGTTACTCGACTTGGATACAGTCTCTATAACTGGTCCAATGAAGCAGCCCTTTCCACTTCCGGCTCAACTGTAAAAGTTTACAAATCCACTGGTCTTGTTAGAACCTACAACTCTGGTCCTGGGCAAGCTGGTAGATGGTGGCAGATTTTCTGCTTCGATAAAGCAACCAAAAACATTACTGACGTAGGTCAGGCAGGATGTAGTGCAAGCAGCTTCTTCAATGCAGCACAAAATTAATCTCTAAACAAGATTTAAAACTAGAAACCCCTGAAGTCATTCAGGGGTTTTTTTATTTCTACTCTAAACAAGCCAGTCACCTTTCCTGTCACCCCCGAAATTTTTTATCGGGGGTCCCTACTTGTTGAGATTCCCGATAAAAGATTTCGGGAATGACAATCTGTTCGTCATTTTAAAAAATGTAAGGCTTTGTCTTGGCAATCTGACTATAGTCAAAAACATTTTTTGAGCGTTTAAGAATCCAGCGGTAAACAGTCAAAATCTTTTCTGAGCGTTTAAAAATCCAGCCGTAAACGCTCAAAATCTTTTGGTAAACTTTAACGCTGCGTTTTTAAACTTAGACGAGAGCGTCGGTAAACACTGACAAAGGTTTTCAAACAGAGAAGAAACATTTGTTAAATAGAACAGGACGGGAGTTTGTAAAAGCAAAGTTTCTAACAACAAAAAAATGGATCCACTTGCCCTAAAGAAAAAGTGAAAAGGTTTGTAAGGCTTTGTTTATGAATGATCCTTTGAACACTTCGTGCTTCCTATATTGTCAAGTTTACGTTTAGAAACTATAAGTTTAGAAGAACAAGCTTTTGCCAGTTTTGAAATGCTTGAATCAGTTGTTATATTTCTTTTAAAGAAACGATTTTTTCGAATGCGGGAATTTCTTCTTGGAAGGTATATATCTTTTTATCTAGATAATTTCCATTTTGGGGACTAGTGAATACTTCTACTTTTTTATTGTCTACATCTACAATCCAATACTCTTCCACATTTCCCTTGGCGTAGGCATTTGCTTTTTCTCTGTCATAATTCAAAGAAGAAATGGAGATTTCAATAATGAGTCTTGCTGTTTCTGGCAGCGTATTTTTATAATCCAAAAAACTGCCATAGATAACAGAAATATCTGGCTCTAATTCTGAGCCCCCTAGACGGACACTGTCTTCTTCCTGAATGAAAAAACCCGATGGTAGGATTCCTCTCAGCGAGTGAACTAAATAATGTTTGAAAAAAATATGTGCACTACTCTTTGTGATTTTCTCTACTATTACTCCTTCAAACAATTCTGTTTTTTCATATTGCGTTGGATTCTGTCTGCATAACAACTCATAATCCTTTACAGAAATCTTTGTAAGCTTTACTTCCGGAAAATCTAAAATCGTGCTTTGCATAAACAAAAGAATGAAACCATTTTTAGGATTGTCAAGTAGGAATTAAGATTATAGGCAACGAACGCACTCCCGACTCTCTCAAAATTTAAAAGCTAGGTAAAAAAAGTGCTTTTTCAATTCTTGCCTTAGTATAACTTGCTCGCATGATTCGATTTTGGGGCTTTTTTTCTCGAAATACCTTAGTTCCGATGGAGCGAAATGAATTTAAAAAATAAGTTTATCGCTTCCTTTCTATTTTTAGGAATAATGAGTATAACCTCGATTGCAGTTGGGGTTTACTTTTTAAGTGTTCGTGTGTTCTACGAAAACTTTCTGGAGCATCACCTAAATATTGCGAAGCATGTCGCCGCCTCCATTGAAGGCGAAAGGCATCAGGAATTCAACAAAACCTATTCCGTAAATGATCCTTCCTTTCAGCATTATTATAAATATCTACAGAAAATAATTGAAAACGAAAAACATATTACCTTTCTTTATACCTTAAACCACAGCAAAGAAAACGGAGATTTTTCTTACGCCATTGATCCCTATGATATTCGATATGATACGATTTGGATTGAAAGTCCCTATATTGGATTAGAAGTAAACTCGGATGATCGCGGTAGATTGACAGTGCGTTATGATAATTTCTTTTATACAGAAGGATTTGAAACAGACTACGGAGATAAAAAATTTATCATTCAAATTTTGCAACAACAGGATTCATCAGAAATAAAAATAAACGGAAATAAAGTTGTGTCTTACAACAAGAAAAAAAACGAATGGGCAACTCCGGATAATATCCTTTTGCCGGAAAGCGAAGCAGAATTGACAATCAAAATGTTCGGAGAAGAAATCAAATACACCTATTATTACAGCTTAAAAAATTCCATGTCCTCACCTCCAGGCGGAGTCTACCAGGAAAAAAATAATTCAATCGCACTCATTAAAGAAGCAGTTCGATCAGGAAAAAGTTTCATCATGCAAGAGGCAGCGCATATTGCCTATGGAAATTTGCTACTTGCCATTAGCCCCATTCGAAACAAGAAAGGCGAAAACATAGGAGCAGTCTTACTCGAAATCAGTGATAGAAAAGTTAGAGAATACAAAAACTCATTGTATTTCTTGTTTATATCGATTGGAATACTCTTTGCGGTCTTTTCCATTTTCGTTTCCTACGCACTCGCCCGCTATTTGACCAAGCCAATTACTGCTCTATCCATTGCGGTAGGCGAAATAGCTGATGGAAAAATGGAGACAAGGGTAAGTGTAAATCGCAAAGATGAATTAGGTCAATTAAGTAAAAGCTTTAACAGTATGGCAAAGAGCATTGAGTCAGCCCATTCTGATTTAACAAATACAAACGAGGCTTACAGTAGATTTGTCCCAATGGAATTCTTAAGCCTTCTTGGCAAAAAGAGTATTCTAGATGTTCAACTTGCAGACCAAATCCAAAAAGAAATGTCTATTCTATTCTCCGACATACGCTCGTTTACCTCACTCTCCGAGCAGATGACACCGGAGGAAAATTTTAATTTTCTAAATGCATACCTGAGGCGGGTAGGTCCTATTATCCGCCACAACAATGGCTTCATAGACAAATACATAGGTGATGCAATCATGGCACTTTTTCCAGTATCACCGGAAGACTCTGTTCGTTCCGCGATTGAAATCCAAAACGAAATTCGCGTTTATAATGCTCGCCGTAAAAAGAAAGGCTATGCTGCAATCACTATCGGAATTGGAATTCATACAGGAACTCTAATGCTGGGAACTATCGGAGAGCATGAAAGAATGGAAGGAACTGTAATTTCCGATGCAGTCAACTTAGCTTCCCGCATCGAAGGTCTAACCAAAACTTACGGCTCAGGAATCTTAATCAGTGACAGAACGCTTTCCAGATTAAGTGATCCAACTATTTACAATTATAGAATGATCGATAGTGTAGTCGTCAAAGGAAAACAAGAACCTGTTACTGTTTTTGAAATCTATGATGGATACGAGGAAAGTATCTTCGAACGAATCCAAAAAACAAAATACGATTTCGAACTTGGAATTCTTTCTTACTCAAATAAAGAATTTTCCGTCGCTCTTGGACTCTTTCAAAATGTTCTGAGAATTAATCCAACAGACATCTCCGCAAAACTCTATATCAAGCGTTGTGAAGATGCAATCCGCCTGGGCATCAGCGACGACTGGACAAGTATAGAGATTTTGACGCATAAGTAGTTTGCGACTAATACCCATTAGTCTCATACTGATACAACTTAATACCCTGCGTTGTCACATCGGCACAACCACCACTGAGTGTGCTAGAAGAAACTAAATTCCCATGCCCCTGATAAGAACCAATATTAGGAGTCAGGAGACAATCTTCATTAGCCTCACATAGTCCGTTGTCGTTTCCGACACCGTCGTTTAGTAATTCAATTGAGTTACGTAAAAAAGTTACATTGCTTCCTGTGTATGTGTGCGTAATCATATTCGATGCAGAAGGACAAGCAGCACCTACGCTCGATAGATTCGCATTGCGCAAAACTGTATCAGTGCTCTTTAAAGAAAGATCCCATATTGTGCAATTTCCTGAGTTGCAAACACCTAAATGCAAGGTGCTTGGAAAACTAGCTGAATTATATTTTCCTATACCCTTATAGAGATGGTCAAATCTCACCCAGTCAGTCATTGAACCGAGAGCAACTCCATTTGCATTTCCACTTAAGCTAGGTGTTGAATTTTTTAAATCTGTTGCAGAATATCCCACGAAAGTATTCGATATGCTAGCAATATTTAAGGGAGCAGTAAAATCTGATGGTGAAACAGGAACACAGCTCGCATTCATTCCTCCACTACTTGCCGTATAAATGCAAGTTGCTGTCGATGTTTTAACAATTCCCGTGAAATAGGAATCAGATAAATTTAAATTTACGTGCCCTGTTGGGTTATTACTTGCAGCAATGTTATGAACTGTAATTGAACTTCCTGAAATCAAATCAATTCCGTGATTTTGATGGTTAAATACAACCACATTCGCAAATAACCCATTATTGCTAGTTGTGTAACGAATTCCGTAATTATTTGTATTCGCCGTGCTAATGTTTAAAATAGAATTATTATGAGAATTAGTTTGCATCAGAACGCATTCAGCGGCGGAGCTAATAACCGTTGCATTCATAATTGTATTACTCTTAGAACTAGTTATCTGAATACCGTCAGTCGCCATATTAGAAATACTAATACCATTTACTAAATTATCATCACTCGTAGAAAGGAATAGCCCGTTGCCATTAGCCGGAGAAGTGCCGAGCGTTTGTGAAAGAACGACATCTTCTAAATAATTGTTTGATGCTGTATTCAAATTGATCGCATTATTAATATTACTCGTCGCAGCACAATTCATTCCTACATTTTGAATCTTTACATTCTTCAATACACTAAACTTAGTCGCAGATAAAAGCACACCGTAAGCATTTTGTGTGCTATTTCCAAAATCAAAACTTCCTTCTAGCCATGTGAATGTTCTATTTGAAATGTCAATGCCTGCAATTGCATTGCAACTCCCAGTAGTTCGAATAGACTTAATTCCATTTGGATTAATAACTACTGATACTTTGTTAGCAGAAATTGTAATTGAATTTGCTAGAATAGAAACATCATATAAGTAAATATTCCCACTTGCATTTGGAGTAATTGTTCCACTTGTATCAAATCCGTTTGTCCATAATTTTAAAGGGTTACTAACAGCTAACGTCGTCGTTCCTTCTTTTACAATGATTGTAAGACTTTGCCATACGTTATTCGTCCAATCAATTAGATCAGAAAGATACTTTCCTTTTTTGAGACCTGTTGAGTAAAAGGACACTCCTCCAGTAGTAGAATTAGTTTTACAAATCCAGTTGAGAGCAGAAAGATTATCAGTAGCTGTTAGCCCCGTGCAAGTAGACCTAGACGGTATATCGAATTTGCGAATCTCTCCTGCATGAACGCAAGTTCTGTATCCACCTGTGTTTGCCGTATTACAAGCAGTATCCGCTTGAGAGAAAATATCTTTCGTGAAATCACGGTTGATATAGTCATTCCATTTGAGTCCATTTGTCGTATAAGCAGGATTAACCGTCATGACTGCACAAGTAATATTCGCATTTGTAACGTTAGCCGTAATAGTTCCTGATGCATTGGCAATAGAGCAGACAAAACCAGTCGGATTTGTTTTGATTGTAATTGCATAAGTAGAGCCAGAAGCCAAGCCAGTAAACGAATAGGTGTTTGTTGCCGTAAAAGTTAAATCGTTTGCTACATTGTTTTGTAAGATGAGAGTTCCAGCGGTAAATCCTGAGATGCTTCCACTCACTGAAAAACTTGTCGATCCTGTCCCTGTCCCGGTTCCTGTTCCTGTTGCAGTGCCAGTTCCTTGCAGCGACCGGTTCTGAGAGGAAATAAGGAAACTTCCAAACAAAGCAGAAGGTGAGCTAATATCAAAGGGAGATTTCTTTGCCTTTAGACAACCAAATAAACTGAAACAAATAATGATTGCGAGCGTTTTCATAATATATTTAACAAGTTATGGAAAGGAAATTACCAATAATCCATTTTTTTAGTAAAATAAACCACTACCATATTGATTTCAAGCGAAGGTCCCAATTCAATAATACTTCTAGCGGCGGATCGATGTTAGTGGACAAATGTCATTACATTAAGAAAGAAGAATCAACCGCGAAGGGCACGAAGAATGCGAGGAAAAGATAGGATTTCATGGTAAACCCCTTCGTGAACTTCGTGCTCTTCGTGGTGAAAAATCTTTATCTTAATGACTGTCGATCTTGCGATTTATAAAGAAGCCTAGTTTATCTTTTCTTAAATTATCCGATAAAAAGAGCTAGGAGATTCAACTTGCAAAAAACATCTTTTTTAAATACTAAAGTAATTCTTTCCATATTCCTATTCCTGATTTCCATATCCATACATGCAACAACGGATGAAGTTTTATTGTATGCAGCGGAAAAGGGAGATTTGTCACAAGTAAAAACTGCTCTCAACTGGGATGGGGATGTAAATGCTTCCGATAAAAATGGGGCAACCGTTTTAATCAAAGCCTGTGAAAATGGACATAAAGTAATCGTAGATTTATTGCTTCGCAAAGGCGCCGAAGTAAACGCCAGAGATAAGACCGGCGCTACTGCTTTAATCTATGCAAGCATTGTAGGTGACAAGAAAATTGTAGAGCTTTTAATTAAATACGGAGCAGATGTAAATATAAAAGACTCCGGCGGAAAATCACCATTATCCGAAGCCACTCAATTTCAAAATAAAGAAGTAATCGAACTCCTAAAAGCCGCAGGCGCAAAGTAATAAATTTGCCACAGAGGCGCAGATTCGATAGGCTCACTGCAAGCGCCGACAAGACGAGATTTAAAGAGAGTCATCAAAGGCTATTGTTTGCTGCGTAACGTAGCCTTTAGTTATTATGCTATTACAGCATGATAATTCAATCCAAACATTTCATTGGCTCTCTTTAGCATGACGCATTTGAATTAAATAAACACAATCCCAAAACCCTCTGTGTCTCCGTGCCTCTGTGGCAAAAAACAGTTGAACTAATCCCATAAACCAAAAATCTGACTTTAAGGATTTAAGGAGCCTAATATGTTACTAGTTGCAAAAAGATTAGATGTTGTAGAGCCTTCCCCTACTCTTGCTATTACTGCACGGGCAAATGCTCTCAAAGCAGAAGGGAAAGACGTTGTTGGATTTGGTGCAGGTGAGCCTGATTTTGATACCCCCGAACACATTAAGAACGCGGCAAAGCTCGCGATGGACAAGGGGCAAACAAAGTATACCCCCGTTTCAGGAACCGTTAGCCTAAAAGACGCTATCATAGCCAAATTCAAACGAGACAACAACCTCACCTACGAAAGAAAAAACATCATTGTAGGAGTTGGCGGCAAACAGGTATTATACAACTTCTTCATGGCAACTATCAATCCCGGCGATGAAGTGATTATCCCTGCTCCCTATTGGGTCAGCTATGCGGATATCGTCCGTTTGGCAGAAGGAACTCCAATCATTGTTCAAACGACTCCTGAAAATAATTTTCAAATCACACCTGCACAGTTAGAAAAAGCAATCACACCTAAGACAAAAGTATTCATTTTTAACTCACCTTCCAATCCTACAGGTGCTGCCTATTCCAAGAAAGATGTGGAAGCGTTATGCGAAGTTCTCTTAAAGCACCAAATCATGATTATCTCCGATGATATTTATGAAAAAGTCATTTACGATGGGCTAGAGTTTGTGAACCCTGCAATGCTTTCTCCTGAATTAAAAGAGCGCACTTTCGTAGTCAATGGAGTTTCTAAAGCTTATTCCATGACTGGTTGGAGAATTGGTTATGGTGCGGGTAATGCTGAAATCATAAAAAACATGGACACCATGCAAGGTCAATCTACATCGAATGCAACTTCTATCGCGCAAGCCGCTGCCGAAGAAGCATTAAAAGCTGACCAGTCTTGCATTACTGAAATGGTAAAAGCATTTGATGACAGAAGAAAAAAAATTGTCAAAGCACTCAATGAAATTCCAGGAGTTAATTGCCGTACACCGCAAGGAGCCTTCTATGTATTTCCTTATATCACAAGTGTTTACGAAATGCCAGGGTTTCAAGCTTTACTAAAATCAAACCCAAATGCTTCTAAGAGCAAACTATTCTGTGATGTTCTCTTAGAAAAATACGAAGTAGCCGCTGTTCCCGGGGTCGCATTCGGTGACGACAACGCTATTCGTCTTTCCTACGCCCTCGGTCAAGCAAACATCGACAAAGGTGTAGCGCGTATCGCTAAGATGATTGGGGATTTGAAGTAGAAACGTCGTTCCCAAAATTTCGCCCAAAGTATAAATGTTCCACAGTCACCTCGAACTTGCATCATCGTGAGAGGTGACTGTATAATCCTTAATCGCTTTTATCGATGATCTCGGTGTTAATCTTTTTTAGATTCTTAGTTCTAATTTCAAATATTTTGATAATTCCACTGATGATAGAATCTAAAACAAATTTATCACATTGCTCTAAAAATTCCTCTGCATCAATTTTACTCTCGTAGAAACCTAACGATATTTGAAATAACCTTTCTATTTCAGGAAATCCAATCGCATTTACTAAAAAAGAGGCTATTGGAGAATTTTTTAAGTCATAGGCAGTATCTTTATTTCTACCCTTTGTAAGGATAAAGAGCGCCTCTTCTTCGATTGGATTCTGTGGTATATAAGGATTTTCCACTGGTGGTAAAAAATAGTCAAGTGTAGGGATAACAATTCCATTCACTGGAATTTCTCCGATTAAAGTGGAAAGAGGAATATTTCTTCCTATTCTAAAAGACAAGGCTTCTAAAATTCCGACAGTTATAATTTTACTTTCTAAATACATTCTTGATAATTCTAAATTTTTGCGGGTATCCCTGAATAACCTCTCTAATCTTTCATCGCTTGGTTCCTCCATATATTGATGAAATATAAATTCAGGTTTCAAAGATTTTAAAAAGTTTAACATTTTAAGCATGGAAGTCCTATAACCGACGATTGTATAAGAAGTAGATGTTCTTAGATCATGATTGGTTTCTGGCATAAGATTCCAAGTATTGTCTAAAAATTTGACAGAGTTCGGATTTCCAAAATTTTCTACGTCTCTATTTGCCATTCGTAAAGATTTTTTCAAGATTTCATTTATATCATTCTCTGACCAATGGAGAGAATAAGATTGTTTTACCACTTCTAATCTATCTTTTAAAATATGATATGGTGATTTCCCGTCGATTGATTTTCGAAATGGAATTGTTGCTTCTATGCAAGTGGCAATTTGAGCTAATTTTTCAATTGTTAAATAGGAAGCAAGACATTGAACTGCAATAAGGGCACTTAAAAATTCATTCTGCCCGTTGTAGGGAGATAGTGTTTCGCCTAACCTAAATCCAAAAATCAAAAGTAAAATCTGGAAATACCCTATCTTAGTCGATTCAGGGTTATTGATTATATATAATTTGTTATTATCCTCTCGGATAAACGGATAGATGTAGCCGCTTAAATTTATATGAATCCCATAATCGACTTGGATATAAATCATATCATGAAACAGTGCCGCAATAATTTCTACAGAATCGTCTTCTCCACCGACTTCAAAAATATGTTCTGGAGTATGAAAGTATCTCCAAGTTCCAGTCATACTTTCTATGATTAATTTGGCAATGTTATCTATATCATCTTGATTCGCAGTAACAAGATTTCCGCCTAATTCTTCTATCGAATCCACTAACCTTTTTTTACACCGACTTAAATCATTTTCGTTTTCCATTTGTTTTCTATTTGTTTTCCATTGATTTTTTTTTCAACATAAATTACATGTCTTTGCTAGGTGCAATCATATAAATGAAGTTTGTATCTAGCAAAGACAGTGCAGGTGACTTTTAATTCACAGTAGCCGTTACTCCGCCTGCTGGTTCTTTGTAGTTGATTTCGAATAAATCATAATCTGACTTTCTAAATCCTTTTGCGTAAGCCACAGAAATTCCCATATTATATTTGGAAGAAGCTTTCATAGCGGTTAATGCGTATTTAGCCATTTGCTCACTAGTGACAGAGAATGGATGAACTTTTCCGCGGCTCTCATCTAGATATAAACCTTCATAGGTTCCGATGAAGGTTCCCTGATAATCTAGCTGCAATACTTTTCCTGATACAGAAAAATTTCTTTTGCCGCCTGATTTTGCTACTGCTAATTTATCGCCTTGCTCTGCAGGAGCGGCTGATTCTTGTTTTGCGGCAGTTATGACTTCCATATCAGAGGAGAGGGAAATCGCTTTTATGCGGTGAACATTGTATCCGAGTAATAATTCTTGATTAATGCTTTTCATTAATAGATTGATTAGTTCAGGTTTGTCAGTGCGAACACTGAAATCTATTTTTGTTTTTTTGGGAGCAAAGCATTCATCCTTTGTAGCATCGCATTTTTCTTCATTCTCAAATTTAGTAACTTCCATAACACCTTCGTAGGATTCGAAAATGATTCCTCTGCTTTCAAATTGAATTATTTTTCCGACTAGAGAGCCTTCTGCATACGTTCCGAGCGCAAATACAGAAGAAGGGAAAAAAGATACAAGAGCTAAGAGTATAGCTAGTTTAAATTGATTTTTTTGATTCATAATTAATCTCCAATTAGATTGTGAAATTTAATGGAAACAAAAATCTACTTAGCTTGCAAGAATTATTTAAACTCAAAAATCATCTCTTGCTTTTATTTTGTCCAAGATTTATACGGTATTCATTATGCTAATCAATCGTGATACTCAGTTTTTTGGAATTTTAGGCTTCCCTCTTTCGCACACACTCTCTCCTGTGATTCACAATGGACTCTTCGGCGAATACGGAGTAAACGCTCTCTACATCGTCTTAGAAAAAGAAAAGCCAACGCGCAATTTAATTTTAGGAAAAGAATCCATTTCTCTTTCAGGACTTTCTGTTACAATTCCACACAAAGAGTGGGCTTTTAAAATAGCGGATTACAAAGACGAAGCCTCTACGAATATGAAAGCTTCTAATACACTAGTTCGATTTGATTCTAAAATAAATGCTTACAACACGGACGGTTATGGGGCTGTTCGTTCGATTGAAGAATACAAAAGAGATTTCTTCGAATCCAAATCTGCCGGTGATATTTTAATTCTAGGAAGCGGAGGAAGTGCAAAAGGGATTTCCTATTCTTTGGTCAAACGCGGATTATCCTCTTCTAAGATTGTAATTGCTGCTAGAAATAAAAAAACAGGCAAGGCTCTGGTTAAAACTCTTAACTCAATCGAGAATGGAATTTCCGAATACTTGCCATTAGACTCACTAGAAGCAAATAAAAGGCGCTTCTCTCTTATCATCAATACCACGCCCGTCGGCATGAAAGGCAAAACAGATTCTCAAATCGTATCCGATACTTTCTTTTCTAAATCCCAAACGCTTTTTGACATTGTCTATAATCCACTCGAAACTCCACTCGTTAAAATGGCAAAGAAGAACAGCGCACGCATCATCCCCGGCTACGAAATGCTACTCTACCAGGCAATGGAGCAATTTCGTCTTTTTACAACCATTCAAGTGGATAACAAACGTATATCCCTTGTCAGGAAGTGGTTACTGAAGAGTTTGCAGTAAACCTTCTCACTAGCGATAGTGATAGAGCCGTTGTCAATTTTTTGCGTGGTCTAGGTTGCTTACCATAACAAAAAGCTCGCAAAAAATTGACAGTAGGCGAAAGCACGGTCGGTGGTATACTACGTAGAGACGCACGGCCGTGCGTCTCTACACGGTTTAATCCACCGAATCGCCCGTATTTTTATCTTGCCTTCTAGCTACTTGAAAACAAGATAGAAAAGAAATATAAATAATTTAGGACAAAGAATCAATTTTGAAAGACTGGGTTAAAGAAAGCTATAGCAATCGTAAATGGGCTGGGGAATTAGGAAAAGTAAACGCGGGCGAATCTGTATTTGTGTGCGGATGGGCGTTTCGATTTAGAGATCAAGGCGGCGTTATTTTTATTGATCTAAGAGATAGAACAGGAATCATTCAAGTCGTCGCAAGAAAAGAAAATATCCCGGAAGACTTTAAACTCGCCGAACATGTGCGAAGTGAATTCGTTCTAGCGGTTACAGGCAAATTGAATCATCGTGACGCGGAATCTATCAATCCCAAAATTCCAAATGGGAAAATTGAAATCATCATTGAAAAATTAGAAATTTTAAATACTTCCAAGACTCCTCCTTTCGGTTTAGACGAGTTTGACGAGTCAGGCGAAGACATTCGTTTGAAATATCGTTACCTCGAATTCAGACGGGATGATTTAAAAAACAAAATGATCCTCCGTCACAAATTTATTTTTGCGATTCGAAATTATTTAAACTCCCGCGACTTTCTCGAAATCGAAACTCCGATTTTAAATAAGTCAACTCCCGAAGGGGCACGCGACTTTTTAGTTCCATCGCGGTTACACCAGGGTAGCTTCTACGCTCTTCCACAATCTCCCCAAATCTTCAAACAGATTTTGATGGTCGGTGGAATGGAGCGTTACTTCCAAGTGGTAAAATGCTTTCGCGATGAAGACTTACGTGCCGATAGACAACCTGAATTTACTCAGCTTGATATGGAGTTCTCTTATATCGATCAGGCAAATATTATTTCTGAAATGGAAGCGTTAGTTACTACAGTCTTTAAGGAATCGTTTAATGTTGATTTGCCTGCTAAGTTTCCACAGATGACTTATGCAGAGGCGATGGACTCTTACGGTAGCGACAAACCAGACTTACGCTTTGGAATGAAATTATTCAATGTATCGGATATCGTTAAAAATTGCGACTTTCAGGTATTTAAAGGTGCTGTTGACTCCGGTGGAATTGTAAAAGCTATTTGTGTTCCAGGCGGTTCTGTGATTTCTCGCAAAGAAATTGAAGACTTGACTCATTGGCTTTCCAAAGACTTCCGAGCGAAAGGTCTTGCTTATATGAAGCACGGAAAAGACGGACTCGAATCAGCGATTACGAAACGTTTTACTCCCCTAGAGCTAACAGCAATTGCTCAGACGGTAGGCTCTAAAGAAGGCGATATGGTTTTCTTTGGCGCAGATAAAATTTCAATCGTCAATGCAAGTCTCGGCGCACTTCGTTTAAAGATGGCGGAGAAATACGAAACACCCGATCCAAACTCCTATCATATTTCCTGGGTTGTTGACTTTCCTATGTTTGATGTGGACGATACCACGAAGGAGCTAAGTGCTATTCACCACCCGTTCACCGCACCGTTTGATGAAGACTTCAACATGAATGACTCCATCGAAACTCTAAAAGCAAATGCCGGAAAGATGAAATCAAAAGCTTACGATTTAGTTTTAAACGGAAACGAAATCGGGGGCGGAAGCATTCGTATTCACAAAGAAGAAATGCAAGAAAAAGTGTTTGCACTTCTTGGAATTTCAAAAGAAGACGCAGAGAAAAAATTTGGATTCCTGCTAGAAGCACTACGCTTTGGCGCTCCACCACACGGGGGAATTGCGCTTGGAATTGACCGGATAATGATGCTTATGTCCAAGAGCAAATCTATTCGCGATGTAATAGCATTTCCTAAAACACAAAAAGGAACTTGTATGATGAGTGACTGCCCTACTCCAGTTGACACAAAACAACTCGAAGAACTCAAAATAAGAGTGGTGACTGTTTAATGCCAAAAGAAAAGACAAGTCCTCCTGTTCAGGAAAAATTTGAGTTTAACAACGAAGCACTTTATCAAAAGGTTTGTGGTATCAACGATTCTAGATTAAAAGATCTAGAATCGTATTTGGGGATAACGATCATTCCCCGCGGATACTCCCTGATTGTAAATGGTCAAAAAGACAAAGTAGACATTGCAATGGAGTTCTTTAAAAACCTAGTGGACAATTACAAAAAACGCCCCGATAAAGAAGACTTTGATAGCTTTGATTTGAATTATTTAATCAAGCAAGAAAACACACAGGACGGATGGACTCCAAGTGAAAAAATCCTGAGCACATTTAAAGGCAAACAGATATTTCCCCGCACTAAGAATCAGGAAAAATTTGTTCATAGCCTAATGAAAAACTTAATCACATTTGGTGTTGGTCCTGCTGGAACGGGAAAGACTTTTTTGTCTATCGCGGTCGCCTGTCGCATGTTGCAATCGGGTGAAATTGATAGACTTGTTTTGACCCGTCCTGCTGTGGAAGCGGGAGAGTCCCTTGGTTTTCTTCCCGGAGACTTAACTCAAAAAGTAGACCCGTATCTTCGTCCTATCTACGATGCGCTTCATGAATGCATTGGATTTGAGAGAGTGCAGGTTTTGATTTCTCTAAACAAGATCGAAATTGCGCCTATCGCTTTTATGCGGGGGCGAACACTCAATAACTCCTTTATTATTTTAGATGAAGCACAAAACTGTACTGTGTCTCAGTTGAAAATGTTTTTAACACGTATTGGTAAAAATTCCCGCATGAGTCTATCGGGTGACGTCACACAGATTGACTTAGAGAGAGGCCGTTCCGGACTCGAAAAGGTTCTGTCTATTATGAAAGATACTCCGCAAATTGGAATCATGTTTTTAGAAAAAGAGGATATTACGCGTCATCCGCTCGTTTCCGTGATTGTGGATAAGTTCGAAGGGATATAGTCTTGACCTTCTTAGAGCATTTAGAATCTTTCATGGCAAATACAACGGATGCGCTAACGAAAGTTCGCCCTATTCATTTTGTTCGCCAACTCCAACTTTATCTCGTTTTAGTTACATTAACTATGGTAACATATTTTCTTGCCTCTCCCTATCTCGGTCAGGAGAAAACAGATATGGGAGATGAAAGTTCCTTAGCTGTCGGAAATGTTTCTCCGGAGACAATCATTTCGAACAAAGAAATTATCTATGATGATTTGGATAAAACAAAACTAAAACGTGCAGAAGCCTATAAGTCCGCATCGCTCGTATTTGAGAGAGACTACTCTGTGTTAATCAGTCAAATTCAAAATTACATTGATGAAGACTTTGAAAATCTAAAAGTCATTGCATCCGATGGAACGAACAATAAGAATTTTGGTTTTTTAGTTTACAAAAATATTCGGTGGAAGTTTAGATCACGCGAAGATCTAGATTTTTTCTTGCAGTATCCAAGAAAAGACAAACTAAGAGAACTCGTTCAAAAAGGGACGAATTTGATTTTCTCTTCTTATTGTATTATGAAGGATGTGTCGCCTGACGTCATGAATTCTCTTGGCACAGGAGTGCATGTAATTAACAAAGGTGCAAAAGAAAATACTTCCGCCCTTGATTCGTCTCATGTTTTCCCAAGAACTGCTATTTACCAAAATAAAAAAGTGCAGGAGCAATTATCTAAACTTCTAGATGAGAAACTAACTGGAATTGACGCCAACACTCTCACGATTACGAAGCGAATGATTCTTTCTACTTACATCTACTCATTTCCTGCCTGCACTTATAAACCAGAAGAAACCGAACAAGAAAAGCAAAAAGAAGTAAGTAAAGTTAGCATTGTAAAAAGCAAAATCGCAAAAAGCGAAGTCATTGTAAAAAAAGGAGAGCTTGTCACTCCTGAGATTAGATCAAAGCTAGAACTTTTAAATGAGCATAATTCCCGTGCCAATATAAATTCTATTTTGTCTATTTTAATCGTTCAAATTATTTTAGTGAGTATAATCATTGTTTTCCTCATCAAGTATGATCCAAAAAGACTAAACGATGTTTCGAGTAATGTAATTTTATTTTCTACTATTTGGATATTGACTCTTTATACTTTCGTAGTCTCTAAGTTTTTTTATCATCCCGACAACAACTTTGAATCCATTTATTACTTTGGGATTTTTATTCCCATCGGAATGATTTGCATGCTGATTGCATTTATCTTTGATGAGCAACTTTCTATCGCTCTTGGTTTTTATCTTTCCTTCTTTGTATTTTTATCTTCTCAAAACAATGCGACTTCTTTTATCATAGCCTTTTCGACTACAGTCGTTGCATCGATGTATGGAAGTAGAATTCGTAAACGGATTGATTTTATAAAATCTGGAATTTATATAGCCGGTGTTCAAATCCTAGTAGCTACTAGCGGTTATCTAATAGATTCACGTCAATACTGGGTTACTACATCAAGTGGTTCTTTCTTTTCGGATATTGCTCGTTCCAATATTTTCAAAATCTACATTTCTTGTATTGTGAATGGATTTGCCTGTGCTCTAATGACGCAATTTTTACTTCCAGTGTATGAATATATTTTTAACATTCCAACAAGGTTTAAATTGCAAGAATTAGCGGATACTGGTCATCCTCTGCTACAAGCACTCTTGACAAAAGCGCCTTCTACCTATACACATACTTTTATGGTGGCTGCGTTATCCGAAAGAGCAGCGCAAAACTTGGGACTTGACTGGCTTCTTGTGAGAGTAGGAGTTTACTTTCATGATATAGGTAAAATTCCAAATGCAGGATTTTTTGTGGAGAATCAGCATTTAATTCCAAAAAAAGAAAACATTGATAAGAACAACCCAGGTCTTGCCGCAAAAATTGTAATCGATCATGTAATAGATGGAATTGAAATGGCAAAGAAAGCAAGACTCCCGCGGGAGATAATAAGCTTTATCCCCGAACACCATGGAACAAGCACGATGGCATTTTTTTATCACAAAGCTCTTGCAGATCTTTCTCCTAATCAAAGAAAACGAATTCACAAAAAAGATTTCATGTATCCGGGACCAAAGCCTCAGCGTAAAGAAACTGCAATCGTAATGATCGCCGACTCAGTCGAAGCCGCTAGCCGCTCGCTAGATGAAATTACCCCTCAGGCGTTGGATGATTTAATTCAGAAGATAATCAATATTAAACTCGCAGAAAATCAACTCGATGAATGCGGTCTTACACTTGGTGATTTGAGTATTGTAAAATCTTCTTTCAAAGAAATTTTACTTTCGAGTCTTCATCAGCGTCCAAAGTATCCAAGCTCGGAAGATACTAAAAAGTTAGAAAACAAAGAAGATATTAGAAAGCCAGTCGATAAAAAAGTATTGGCTAAGAAAATGAGAATTTCTAAAGATAGGAAATAATCTTAGGCTAATAACTATTATTCAGTAAAGAATAAAATAAAAAAGAGGTTAAAATGTATAAAGGAGAAAAGATAAATTCCATCTCCCATTTAGTCGGGGCTTCCCTTAGCTTAATCGCTTGGGGAGTTCTCATTGGATTTTCGAGCTACACAAGAGACCCATGGAAAATCGCTTCGGCGACAGTATATGGATTCTCGCTATTCTTTTTATATCTGAATTCCACACTCTACCATAGTTTCAAAAAAGAAACGACAGCAAAAAAAGTTTTCCAAAGATTCGATCATATTTCCATTTACTATTTAATTGCAGGGACTTACACGCCTTATACGCTAGTAGTCCTGCGAGAAGAAGGATTGGGTTGGTTGATTTTTTCTATCGTTTGGACAATTGCAATTGTCGGAACTGTATTTAAAAGCATCTGGGGCGGAGACAAATTCAATTCTATCTCTACTCTTTTTTATGTTCTTGCAGGTTGGGCTATCCTAATCGACATAAAGACGGTTTACATCAAGTTG